>CAKRCJ010000013.1 GCA_934307185.1 uncultured Roseburia sp. | reverse complement strand
GCGCGAGACGGGACTCGAACCCGCGGCCCCGACCTTGGCAAGGTCGTGCTCCACCAACTGAGCCACTCGCGCATATTCTATTGTGTCGTGTTGTCTGCCGAACACATTACTTATATTACAGTATAACAAAAAAAATGTCAATAGTTTTTTTGTAAAAAGTTTGAATTTTTTATTTTATTTCAATAGTTTAAATTATATAGCAAAATAAAGGAATTCTATCTGCATTGTGAAACACATCTTTTTTAGTTACACAAAAAAAGATGCATGATTTTTCTGCTTTCTCATAGAATGTAATAATCAGTGGCAGGAGACACATCAATGAGTGCAAAAACCAAAATTGTGGTTCTTCATATGAAAGAACTCATTTATACAGCAATTTTCGCAGGATTAGCAATTCTTTTAATCATGTTGCTGCTTTTTATGTTCTTACCGAAAAAAGAGAAAAACCAGTCCGTAGAGACAATGAAGTATGTTGCAGGTGTTTATACCTCGTCTATTTTGTTTAACGACAGTACATTAGATGTGCAGGTCATTGTAGATGAAAATCATATTAACTCTATTTCACTTGTAAATTTAAATGAAACTGTAACAACAATGTATCCTTTAGTTGAACCGGCCTTAGAAGATATGACCAGTCAGATTTTAAAAACACAGTCTTTAGAGAATATTTCTTATCATTCTGATAACCAATATACATCTGTCATGCTTTTAAATGCTGTGGAAAATGCATTGAAAAAAGCAGCGGTTGAGTCAGATACATATGCGGAATAAAAATGAAATTTGACTCAAAAGAGCTGTCACACGAAAACTCTGTTTCCATGCGGCAGCTCCACCGTTTTATTTCAATTCTATTTTATTAGTGTTTTGGTACGATTTTCTCAATTCCACCCATATATGGCTGAAGTGCCTTTGGAATATTCACACTTCCATCTTCATTTAAGTTGTTCTCTAAGAACGCAATTAACATACGTGGTGGAGCAACAACTGTATTATTTAAGGTATGGGCAAAGTATTTGTTTCCGTCTTTTCCTTTTACACGGATTTTCAGACGTCTTGCCTGTGCATCACCTAAGTTAGAGCAGCTTCCTACTTCGAAGTATTTTTTCTGTCTTGGAGACCATGCTTCTACATCACAGGATTTTACCTTAAGGTCTGCAAGGTCACCGGAACAGCACTCTAAGGTACGAACCGGAATATCAAGGCTTCTGAATAAATCAACGGTGTTCTGCCATAATTTATCATACCATACTTTAGACTCTTCTGGTCTGCAGACAACAATCATTTCCTGTTTTTCAAACTGATGAATACGATATACACCACGTTCTTCAATACCATGAGCACCTTTTTCTTTACGGAAGCATGGAGAGTAAGAAGTCAATGTATATGGTAATTTCTCCTCGTCGTTGATTGTATCAATAAATTTACCAATCATGGAATGCTCGGAAGTACCGATTAAGTAAAGGTCTTCGCCTTCAATTTTATACATCATTGCATCCATTTCATCAAAGCTCATAACACCTGTTACAACGTTGCTTCGAATCATGAAAGGCGGTACACAGTAAGTAAATCCACGGTTAATCATGAAATCTCTTGCATAAGAAATAACTGCTGAATGAATTCTTGCAATATCACCCATTAAATAATAGAAACCATTTCCTGCAACTTTTCCTGCTGCATCAAGGTCAATTCCGTCAAAACGTTCCATAATATCGGTATGGTATGGGATTTCAAAATCAGGAACAACCGGCTCACCAAACTTCTCGATTTCAACGTTACAGCTGTCATCTTTTCCGATTGGAACGGATGGATCAATGATATTTGGAATAGTCATCATGATTTTTGTTACTTTTTCCTGTAACTCTTTTTCTGCTTCCTCTAATTCTGCAAGACGGGCTGCATTGGCGCTTACCTGTGCTTTTACTGCCTCTGCTTCTTCTTTCTTTCCCTGTCCCATTAACTGTCCAATCTGTTTGGATAAAGCGTTACGGCTTGCACGAAGCTCGTCTGCTTCCTGCTGTGTTGCTCTTGCCTTGGCATCTAATTCGATAACTTCGTCTACTAATGGTAATTTCTGGTCCTGAAATTTGTTTTTAATGTTCTGTTTTACGATTTCCGGATTTTCTCTTAAAAATTTTAAATCAATCATTTTTTGGCTCCTTTTTGTTCTTATGTTTATAAAATGTCCTGTTACAGACTCTTTTGTGCACAACTGCACATATAACACAAAAGCCTTCCGCCCCTGTGTCTAAACACATGGGACGAAAGGCTTAACTCTTCCGCGTTGCCACCCATATTGCCAGAACTTATTATTCCTGATTACAAAATCCGGTAAAAATTCTGACCTCTCAAACGTACGATATAGGGTACGAACCTTGTGACTTTCATCACTGGCTCAAAAAGTGGAAAGATTATACTCACTGTACCGGTTTTCACCTGCCACCGGCTCTCTGAAACAGCTTTTAAATCGTAGCTTTTATCACTGCCAATTTCTTCCGACATTATACCCTCATTATGTGTAAAATGCAACCGTTTTATGCCGGAAATCTGCATTTGATTTTTGAAATTTTCGCTCTTTATGCTTAAAATCTGTGATTTTTTTCATCCTCCTCTATCCATTCCAGCAGCTGTCTTGCACGGTTTTCCCAGGTATGCTTCTGTTCTACGACAGCAGTTCCCTCCTGTAACATCTCTTTAAGCGGTGCGTCGTCCCGCAGCAGCTTTTCTACAATTCCCGGCAATTCGTCTATATGTTCCAAATCGTAATAGGATACACCTTGTCCTTCCTGTAGTTGTTCACAGAGATATTTACTTTTATCCGTCACACAGACTGTACTGTTTAAAATGGAATTGAATACCCTGTCATGCGCCCCGTCTTTAAACCACGGCATGACATTTAAAGAAACCTTCGACTCCGCAATTGCCTGTAAACATTCCGCTGACGTTGCCTGCGGATGCATGATAAGATTTTTTGGATGCGCACAGGAAAGTTCATCCCAGCCCTTTCCATATACATCTACCTTAAGTCCGGCATCCGTCAGTACCTTTACCGCTTCCCCACGCCAATAATTTCTCACATAAATGTCAATAAAAATCATCCGGTGGAGCGCCATACGAAGATCTGTATATTTATTTTCTCCCATTTCCCGCTCACAGTGCTCTAATGCTGTCTCCTCCACCGTTCTGTGCGGATGTGCAATGATATCATCAATAATTCCCTGATAAAAAGCGGCATATTCATCATTAATCCAGTGAATATACGGTTCACAGAACGAAGTTGGCGTAAAATTTCCGGTCATAATGATATTTTTATTTTTTTCTGTAACATTTAAACCTGCTAACCTGCTTCCGGCAAGCGGCAAAAAGCCACGGTGGGTAAATTCAGGATAAAAATGCTTAAAATACTGTTCGTGCAGACGGTCAATACTAATATGAAAATATTTTTTCGGAAGGTCTGCCAGTCTCTGATGATAATAATACGGATGATCCACTGCAATGTTGTAACACGGAATGCCATAACCGTCCCACACATAACCAATGCCATCTTTGTAAACTCCCGCTTCCTTTTCGAGTCCTTCAAAATTAAACGTAATAAGAACGGTCTCGCCCGTTTTTACGAATTTACGCAATTTTTTTGCACTGTTAAATTCATCTTCCAGATCAAAATAAAACACTGAGCAGCCCTGCCGCTTAAACTCATTTCCCATCTGTATGGAAAAATAGGCAAGCGTTTCTACTCCGCCGACAAACAAAATAATTTTTTTCATATATTTGGGTCAGTAACTTCACTGCTCCTTTAATTTTTTCTTTGGTCTGCTGTTTTTTATCCATACGAGAAAATATTTTACAACGGCTTTTACGTGTGTGAATGCCTTATCCTTTATTTCGCCTTTATGCTTCCACAACAGATGCAGCATTTTTCCGGCAAAGATGACAGGATAAACAAGACATAACAGCTCCAGCACTAAAAATAATGCTGAAATATCTTCATATGCTTTTGCCCGGTTCTCCCAATATGGAAAAACAATCATCTTTGTATTCATCGAACGGATTCCGAAATTTCTTAATACCAAAAAACGGTTTAACAAATGATATCTGGAAGAATTTTCCACCAGCTCATAATTTTCTTTCTCTGAGCCAAGTGCCTCCTTTAATGCGTTTACTCCGAATTTCTGCACCGGATTTTTTATAAGAACTTCATAACTATCAAGCGTGGTATCCGTATTGTCTGCCGCAGATGCATCCTCCGTACTGCCTGCCGGCGAACTGTCCTGTAAAATACCAAGGGAAACATAAACCGTGGCATTCTCTTCCTCTGCCGCCTCACTAAAATATCCTTTGTCACTTTTTACGACTCCACGGATTGGATATTGTATACCATTAATTTCTACCAGCATCCCGGAGACATTATTCGAACCAAATAACTGCCAGGCTACATTTTCGTCTATAATAACCCCATCCTTATTCAAGTCATTCCCATCAAAATAATTTCCGGATAAAAGTTTTAACGGATGAAAGGAAAAAAAATCTCCTCCCACTCCAAAAGCCCTTGCCGTAATCGATGACCGGTCTGAATAAAGTGTCAGCTGCCCCTGTCTGCTGTAACAGTCTACTAAAATTCTTCCGTCTGTGTCCTCTGTATCCTGTGACGCATCCTGTAACGCCGTCTGCAGCGAACGCTCAATCTGCATTATCTGATTTTCTGTCATACCTGCATCCCTGGAAAAGAAACATGATATCTGCGCATAATTCTGTTTTTCTGACCACTCTGATGCAACCTGCTGTGTGGAAAGTCCCGCTACAAAAGCCCGCTCCACACAGCCAAATAGAATGGCAGCACATACCATAAGCACCACTATAATTATTTTTCTGTACTGCTTTGTATTCATTGGAACTAATCCTTTCTATTTTATTCAGATGCCAGACGTACCTGTTCATTCTCTTTAATTGGTTTGGTAGTTGTTGTAATCACATATTCATATCCTTCGAGTGCACCGGTTACCGCAGATTTTGTATCGTCCGAAGTAATCACCTCAACATCGACACGTCTTGCGTAATAACGGTTTCCAAGCGGGGTGCTCTTAGACTCTATAATTAAAATAAACTTTCCATTGGAGTCCTCGCGGATTGCACTTGTCGGTACAATATTATCATAGTTTGCACTCTGCTGCCCGATTGATAATGTGTAGCTGTCTCCAACCGCAACATCACCTTTCATCTCACATACAACAATACTGTTTGCACGGTTCTGCGGGTCTTTGTGGATACTTGCAACTGTGGCAGAAATATCATTGCCGTACCAGTTATTTAACACCTCTGCGCTGTCGCCGGTTTTAATCTTTTTCGCCTGGTTTTCTGTCACAGAGAACTGTAAAATAAACGCTTTGTTTTCCGGCTGGATTGTCATCATCACATCACTGGCATTTACGGTATTTCCTGCTGTGACTGCAATATCAGTAACTGTTCCTGATATTGGGGAAGTAATCTCTGTGCCAACTGATTTTTGCTGTAATTTATCCACTTCTTCCTGTAATTCTGTCATTGTCTTATAAGCGGAGGAAATTGTTACCTCACCATTAATTTTATCGGTAACCTTTTTCGCATCGTTTGTCGCATTTGTAAGTGCTGTCGTTGCATCTGTAAGCGCTGCGGTAGCTGTATTAAGCTGTGCCTGTAAATTATTTGTCTCTGCTGTACTGCTTCCATTGAGTTTTTTCACAGAAAGATTATAATTTGCTGTATTTAACGCATTTTTGCTGTCTGCTGCAGCGGATGCTGCCGAATTATACCTCTCCTCCACACTGCTTAATTTATCTTTGCATGCATCAAAAGCACTCTGACAGGTGCTTAACTTTACAGAAGCTGTTGCAAGTGCCATATCTGCTGTGTCTTTTTCTGTTTTTGCCGTACCTTTATCTGCTTCTGATGCCTCATTGTATCTTTTCTCTGCTGCATCTGCTGCAACTTTTGCCTCATTATAAGCATCCTGTGCGCTGTTTAAATTAGCAAGTGCCGTATCATATTCACTTTTTACCGGTGTATAAGCAGCCTGTGCACTTGTCAGGTTATCCTGTGCCTCACTATTTTTCTTATCTGCCTCTAAAACAGCTTTTTCCTCTGCTGTTGTGTCTGCGGAAGAATTACTTACTGCATCAATCTGTGCTTTAATTTTATCTACATTTGCCTGTGCGTTATCCACTGCTGTCTGTGCATCTGTCATCTTCTGGTTTGCCGCAGCAATCTCATTTTGTTTCTGTGTCAGGGAAGAACCTTTTCCAGACTCAATGCTCTGGCGCTCTGCCACTGTAATTCCGGCGGAAAGAACTGCTGTCTCATATGCAGCCTGCGCATCCACAAGGCTTTTCTTTGCGGTGTCTAACTCGTCACTGTCGGAGTCTTCTAAAGTAAATAAAATATCTCCTGTGCTTACCTCCGCTCCTTTTTTCACATTGACGGAAGCTACTTTTCTTGTCTCATCAATTGTAACAGAATAGCTTTCGCTTGCTTCTACCGAACCGCTTCCGCGTACCTTTGAAGTAATCGAACCACTTGTCACCTGCTCTGTACTTACCTCCACAAGCGAATAATTCATAATTGTATTTGAGAAAAAAGTAAGTATTAACATTATGAGTAAAAATATAATTGTAATATTTTTAATCTTATCTTTTCTGTTTGTCATTCTCCGGCTCTCCTTTTTCATCGTCATTTTTTAACTCTTACTATCCCTTAACGCTTCCCTGATATGCAATTCCTTCTACTAATTGTTCTTCCCCATAAAGGAAAATCAAAAGGCTTGGTATCATGTAAAAGGTTGCGACTGCAAATGCAAGTCCCACTTCCCCGGCATTAATTTTGGATAAAAAGATGGATAATGGATATTTATCCGTATCGGAAAAAAACAGTAACGGCTGTTCCACCATATTCCAGTAATCCATAAACACCAAAATCGCACAGGTCGTAATCACACCTTTACAAATCGGAATACATATTTTTGTAAATACCTGAAACTCATTCGCGCCGTCAATTTCCGCCGCCTCAATGAGTGGAACCGGGATACGTTTCATATATTTTGTAATCAGATAAACCGAAAACGGTGAAAAAATACCCGGAAGCCAGATGCTCCAGTTTGTATCTAAAAGCTTCATCCAGTTTAATACGAGATAGTTTGGTACAAGCGTTACCTGATACGGCATCATCATCAAAATCACATACGCAAAAAAAACAATCGCTGAAAGCTTTCCTTTTGTTCTCGTAAAACCATATGCCGCAAGCACCGCCACCACAAGCTGGAAGATAACGATCGGCACAACCAGTATCACGGAATTCCAGAATTTTAAAAGGTAATCCGGGCTTTTAAACAAAACGGTTGCATACTGGGAAAAGGTTACCATATCCGGAATAAATTTTAAATTAACCGTCTGGGAAATATACTGTTTTCCTCCGGTGTCCGTCTTTTGAAAAATGGAACCATAATTTGAAGTTATCTCAGAAGCTGACATAAAGGAGTTACTTATTGTCAAAACAATCGGCATAAGAAAAATTAATGCCGTCACTACTGCGATTACCGTAAGGCAAACCCGGACACATAATTTCTTACGTTCTGATTTTTTTTTCATTCTTCTTCCAAATCCTTTCCAAAGTGATGCTCCACCAAAAACAAAAATCCCATAATAACAATCATGACAAAGGACATATAAATTGCCGCTGTGGAAAGTTTCTGGTAATCTGCAGAAGCAAATGTATTATTCATGTAATGCTGTAACATATAAAGTGCTCCATAAGGATACTCTCCGGTCAGAAGATAAATTTCGCGGAACACCTTGAAAGAATTAATCATGGATAAAATTGTGACAAACATAATCGTCGGTGACAAATATCTTAACTTCACATGAACAAAAATCTGGAAACGGTTTGCCCCGTCTAACTGCGCAACCTCAATAATATCATTTGGAATATTTCCCATCGCAGATAAAAACAAAATCATATTATATCCTAAATTTTTCCACAGAAATAATAAGATAATGACAAAAAGACCTGACGAAGATTTCAGCCAGTCCACCTGCCCGCCACCGAATTTCTGAATTGCAACATTCACTACTCCATTATAATCAAACAGAACCTGCCAGATTAAAACAATCGAAGCCGTCGGCACCATAAGAGGTGTTAAAAAGCAGCTCCGCAATTCGCTTTTTAACGGAATACCGGCATCAAGCAAAAAAGCCAGTGCCATTCCAAGGATAACTGCCAGAGGAACTGCAACAATGGAAAAAAACAGCGTATTTCCAACTGCGGTCCGAAACGCAGTATTTTGGATTACATTTATATAATTTGTCAACCCGACAAACCTTTTGGACACCGGGTTATCCACAAAAGAAAAATAAATAACTACAAGAAACGGGAGTACGAAAAAAATCAGTACTCCCAGAACGCTTGGTGCCAGGAATGCCCCTGACACCAGCTTTTGATTTAACAATGCTTTCTTTCTTTTTTTCTTATTTTGTTTCACTTAAATACACCTGCATTCGACTCTGAATAATTCCTGCAACATCCTCTGCTGATTTCTGTCCGGAGAAGTATGCTGCTGCTTCTTCTGTAATAATATTGGTAATATCGTCAGATACTGCACCGGCTACTGCTGTTGTATTATAAACAAGGTCTTTTACCTGGTCTACCTCTTCCTGTGTTGCCGGCTGAATTTCGATTTCAAAATCACCCCAGGACCAGCTGCTGCCGCCATTTTCGTTCTTTTTCATTGCATCTGTACAATATTTTTCAAATTTGTCTTTTCTTACAGAAAATCCATAAGAATAAGCATTATCGTCACTGCTCTTATCCGGCAGATAAAGGGTGCGTAAGAACTGCCATGCACCTTCTACATCATCACAGTTTTTCGAAATACCGATTGGACTGTTAAGGCTTAACATTGCACCGTTTCCTTCTGTCGTCGGATAACCGATAAAGGTGACATCCCCGCCAAAGATAGCACGGTAAATCTGTACCTGTTCAAAATCAGAAAGATAATAAGTATCTAACAGCTGTCTTCCCTGGCTCATAAGCACACTGCTGTCTTCTGCATCTTCGCTCCACTCATACTCTTCCGGGAACATATTTGCAAATTCCAACACATCAATAAATTCCTGGCTGTCAAAATTACAGGTTGCATTCTCCCAGTCAATAAAATCATTATAGCCAAGATTCATTAACGTAGTAAGTGCTGTTGTTCTGTCCATTCCGGTAAATAACTGTGTTCCCTCCGGCTTTGAAGCAAGTAATGCTTTCATGTCATCAATGGTCCAGCCCGGTGTTGTTCCAACATCATCTGCTTTACCGATAACGGTCTGTAAAGAGAAGGTTGTCGGAAGGAATGCAAGCTTTCCATCATATTCACACGCACTGAGAATATTCGGAAGGAAATCATCTCTTGAAAGATCCGGATCATTATCAATTAATTCATATAAATCTGCATTCATTCCTTTGGATACAAAATTAATCGTCTGTGAATAGTCATTAAATAAAATCATATCAATATTATTATCTGAAGTAATTGCCGTTGTAAAATTATTATAGGCATCCGAATAATCGTCGGTTCCCTCTCCATAGCTCTTTAAATTAATATGATATTTATCCTGGCTCTTATTAAAATTAATAATTTTTTCCTGCAAATCAGAATCTGTCCACATACATACAAAATTCAGATGTTTCATATCCGCAATTTCGCTCTTATCTACTTCTTTGATAACCGCAATCTCTGTCTGGTTACCGGAAGAATTCCAGTTCTGGATATAAGCTGCAATTGTTCCATCTGATAAAACACCGTAGCTGCTTACATAAGAGCTTGAAATATTGCAGTCCATCCAGTTAAAATACTCTTCTTTTTCTTTGGAGTCCAGATTATATTTATAAACTGTATTTCCATCTGTAATCAGAATATTTTTTTCATCTAAAACAGAAATGGTATCCGAAGGAACATCAATTGCCTTCTCTGTCTGTTCTTTCATAGAGGCTGCATCTAATGGAATGAGCTGATAACCATTATCCCCATATCCGGTCGTTGCAACCGTTCCATCTGCTAATGTTATAAGCGAATAGTAACCATCGGACGGAATTTTTCCTTTTTCATTGCCGTCTTTATCCAGCACTAATGTATAGTACTCATCAGAACTCATTACACTGTCTCCGCTTGAAGCCCAGGTATTCACAGAAAGATAAAGATTACCGTCCTTATCCACTGCAATCGCATTCACATTTGTTTCTGCACCCTCAGAAGGCTCGATATCCATCTGGAAAACGACATTACCGGAAGTGTCTACCTTACAGATACTGTTTGTAGTAATACGTGCAGCATTCTGGCTCATTAAAAATCTGCCGTAGTTTACTGTTCCGTCATCCTCTTTATACTGGTCTTCATAATAGTCCTTCCAGTCATTTTCCGCTTCTTCTTCACTATAACCCCACTGGCTCACAAAGTAATCCAAAACGTCATCTAATGTTGCAGTTGAATAATCCTCTGTCACGCTTGACTCATCCACTGCGGAACGGTAAATATCCAGATAAACATTTCCATCAGTATCTATTCCGTAATTATTAATATAACTATAACTGTCTCCCGAATCCTGTTCTGTCTCGTAAATTAAATTTCCTTCTTTGGATACAAGATTATAAGTATATACACCTACCTTGGAATAATCTTCATTATTTGCCAGGTAATACATCGTATCACCCTTAAACTGAATTGCATTCACTGTATCATTAAAGCTGTCCGGTAAATCACTTAAATAATCTGCCTTAAAATAATGCGCCTTGCTGCTGTCTGTGCTTCTGCCGCTTCCTCCTCCGCAGGCTGCAAGTCCTGCTGTCATTGCTGCCGAAAGCGTAACAGCCATTGCCTTTCTCCATAAACCTCGATTCATATGTTATCCTCCCATTTATTACCGTATAAATGCTCTATATTATCCGGCTCAATTGCTTATGAATTAAGCATATAAAATCTGGGTTTTAAAAGCAAGAAACAAAAGATTAGGAAATTCTTAATTTTGTCTGAATATGTGTGGTTCTCCAGTTTTTTTCTGTTTTTATTTATTCTGCTTTGAAATCCCTGATAAGGTTCCAGGTCGGAAGGGCATTTCCATTATAATCAAATAACGCCTGATTTGCCCACTCGTTTCCGCATGGACCTTTGTCATTCATGTATTTTAAGGAAGCTTCGGTTGCCCAGCCGGAGCCTTTCACCGGAATCCATGCCGGCTCCCAGTAGAAAAAGCCTTTTCCTTTATTCCCTTTAATATGGCTGATACGGTTTAAGAAATCTTCCATAAAATCATACTGTCCCTGAACGGTCATCGGATACTCAATTTTTTCCACAAGCTCTTTTTTCGTTGCGTAGCCTTTGCGTTCCTCGTCGGAAAGCTTCTCATATTCCTTGTAATCCTCCATGGTGTAACCCATGGAAACCTCAGCGACAATCAAATCCTTGCCGTAGCGCTCTGCGATATCATTCATGTTATTTGTGAGCATGTCAAGTGTTCCGTGCCAGAATGGATAGTAGGATAACCCGATAATCTGGAAATCTTCTCCACGTTTTGTAAATTCATCAAACCATTCCCGGTAAAGCGCATTGTTACCGCCATTATCAAGATGAAGCATAACCGGCACATCTTTATCCACTGCACGCACACCGCGTATTCCCGCATTTACAAACTTTGCAATGTTGTCATAGTTTGGAACCTTTCCTTCCGGCCAGAGCAGTCCGTTGGATAACTCATTTCCAACCTGCACCATTGTCGTATTGATATGATTTTCTTTAAATACTTCCATTGTCTCTTTTGTAAAATCATACACTGCCTGCTCTAACTGCTCCACACTGTAGTCCTTCCATGCCTTCGGTTTAATCTGTTTTCCCGGATCTGCCCAGAAATCACTGTAATGGAAATTTAATAATACCCCAAGTCCTGCGTCTGTCACTTTTTTTGCAATTGCAAGCGTTGTCTTTAAATCATTTTCGCCTGCCCCATAAGACTCCCCGCTTTCCGACCACGGGTCATTCCAGAGACGGATACGGATAGTATCGACATCATACTTTTTCATAATATCTAAAATATCCATCTCATTTCCGTCTACATAATATTTTGCGCCACATCTTTCCAATTCCAGCAATGTGGATAAATCCATTCCTTTTATAAATTTCATACGTTTTCTCCTTTTTTTATCAATTAAATTCCTCTAAATTTAAAACTAAACTCCAATGGTTTTGTCACATCAATATGGTATTCCGGGTGTACCCATGCGCCCCAGCTGTCATCTCCGCCAACACCCATCTGTGCCAGTGCCACACGGACAACCGTATAATGTACCTCCGGCAGTTCATATGGATGGGCTGCATTTTCTAATTCATGTGGTGTATATGGAAGCGCAGAAAAGCTTAATTCATCGCCGGAAAACAGCATTCCCCTGCCCTTTACATCGGTCACCTTCGCATAGCGCACACCAACCTTATTGCCACATTCCTGCGGAACCAGATATTTCGCCATATTGTCTGCCACTTTATTTTTATAAATGCCAAGCTTTGCACCATGTCTACGGTCTGCATATGTCTCCTCCATTCCATAACCGTACCACTCTAAATTCTCATAATCGGCATTTAGTTTAAACAGCATACCAAATTCCGGCATGTCCGGAAGTCCTTCTTGCGGGTTATAAGTAAGCTTTGTCTCAACGGTTCCGTCTCCAAATACGGTATAGGCAACCTGGCATTTGCTTGCCGGGGTAGTCGGCATATAGTAGGTATAAGTGATTGTCACACTGTCCTTGTTTTCTTCTATCTTTGTCGGTACATTGTCAAACATGCCTCCATCCCTGTGGGTTATATACATACTTGCAATCTTCCATTGCGCATAACGCATCGGTGCCATGCTTCCGTTATCATTATCTGCCGGTGCCCTCCAGAAGTTCGGCATTGGGATTTTTTCAATCATTTCTTTTCCTGCATAACGGTAGGAAACCAATCCGCCATTTAACAGGGAAAACAGACAGTCAAAGTTCTCTCCTTTTACTCCGATGTTTATTTTTCCATGGATTACACGAATCGGCTGTTTTGGTGTTTCCCAGATACTTTCTTTTTTGTAAACCTTCTGTCCGAATGCCACCTCATGTCCTGCCTCTGCCCAGAGTGTATCCTCTTTCAGACAGAAGGAAATTGTAACTGCGTACTCTGCATCTGTTCCAATTGTAAATGGAATTTTATATTTTTCCGAAGTAAGAGGAGCAACATTTGTGTCTATTTTCTGTTTTTTCACGACTGTTCCGTTTTTCTGTAAAATAGCTGCACATTGGAAATCACCGGTATTTACAAACAGGTTTTTATTGACTACGGTAAAATATCCGTCTTCTTCAAATTTCACGCTGATATTCTGATAATTGAATTTTACCTCCTGCATCTTCGGGGAAGCGTCTCTCTCCCCACCATAGCAGATACCATTTCCACTGAAATTATAATCCGTTGGGCGCTCCATGAAATCGCCGCCGTAAGCCTGGAATTCTTTTCCGTAACGGTCTTTTTTCAAAATAGACTGGTCAATATAATCCCAGATAAATCCACCCTGATATCTTGGCTCTGTGTCAGTCAAATCGGTATATTTATGCATGGCTCCACAGGAATTGCCCATGGCATGCATATATTCACAGCAGATAAATGGCTTTTCCTTATGCTCTTTTAAAAACTTTTTGATGTTTTCCACGCTTGTGTACATCTGGCTTTCCATATCACTGGTGCCTTCGTATCTGCGGTCGTTAAAAATTCCTTCGTAATGAACGAGACGATAAGGATCTAATTCACGGAATTTTTCCGACATGTCAAAAATAACTTTTCCGCCGTAAGACTCATTTCCAACTGACCAGATTAAAATTGCCGGGTGGTTTTTATCTCTCTGATAGCAGGAGTTGATGCGGTCTAACATCATTGGCTCCCAGTCCATGTTATCGCCCGGAACAATCGTATCCTTTGGCGCAAGTCCGTGGGAAGCGGCATCCCATGAACCATGGGACTCCATATTGTTTTCTGCAATCATATACAGTCCGTATTCATCGCACAGCTCATAGATGCCGGAAGCATCCGGATAATGGCTGGTACGGATTGCATTGATGTTATTCCTTTTCATTGTGACAATATCTAAAAGTACTTCCTCTTTCGATACAGCACGTCCGGTTTTCGAGCTGAACTCATGACGGTTCACCCCTTTAAATACGATTCGTTTTCCATTTAACAGCATAATTTTGTCTTTCATCTCAAAGCGGCGGAAGCCTGCTTTCTGTGAAATATACTCGACCGCATTTCCGGTTTCATCAAAGACTTCGATTGTCAGTGTATAAAGCTGTGGATTTTCTGCACTCCAGAGTGACGGTGCTTTCACCTCTTTTTCAAAATGAACCAATTTTGTATCCAAAAATGCTCCATCCTTCTCTGATACAAACGATATTGTTTCCTCAAACACAACCTGCTGCTCTGTCTCTTCCTCTTTCGAGTAATCCCTTGCGCCCTCCAGCTTAATTTTTGCACTGCCTGCGCCGCACACCTGCATATCCAAAAGAAAGTCTGCTTTGTCTAAGGAAGCTGCCACAACCGGCTGCACCTTTAAGTCATATACATGCACTTTAGGCATGGTATATAAGTAGACAGAACGGAAAATACCGGAAAAACGGTAAAAATCCTGGTCCTCGCACCAGCTTGACGCTGTCCATTTGAACACTTTTACTGCAAGCTTATTTTCGCCCTCTTTTACATAAGGGGTCAAATCAAACTCCGACGGTGTAAAGCTGTCCTCACTGTAACCGACATAATGACCGTTTAACCAGAAAGTAAAACCGCTCTCTACCCCCTGAAAAGAAATGTATAACCCATTTTTCACAAAACCTTCCGGCAACGTAAAATATTTCACATAGCTTGCCACCGGATTAAATTCTGTTGGAACCTCATCACGCCAGACTTCCTCTCTTCCGTCCCACGGGTACTGGATATTTGCATACTGCGGAGCATCGTATCCCTCCATCTGGATGTGCGCCGGCACACGGATATCGTCCCACGGTCTACAATCATAATCCACATTTTCAAACCCCGGTATCGTCTGTGCATCATTTTTCGCATAATGAAACTTCCATATTCCGTCTAAAGAAATGCGGAAGCTGCTTTTTTTCTCCTCTGCCTCTGCTTCATTTTTATATGCAACATGGTCGGAATGTGCCGCCATACAATTGTCCTTAAAAAACTTTGGATTGTGTATTTTTTTTACATCAAAGTCCATTTTCCTTCTCCTTTTTTATTCGCAATTATCTATTACATTTTTCTTTTATAATAGCATAAAAATGCGCATTTTGCGTCTGAAATTCAACGCAAAACACGCATTTTAAACCATTTTAATAAAACCTTTCAGGAATACTACCAGCCTTTCAAAGCGGAAATGTTGTAGTTAAGCAATTTTCTTTCGTAATTTTCCGGACTGATTTTCCACTGATACGGAGAGGTATTCAGATATTTTTTAAAATTACGGTTGAACGTAGAAGTTGTTGTAAACCCAACCTTCTGTGCAACTACATCCATAGAGTCATTTGTTTTTTTCATAATATCACATGCTTTCTGTACACGCATCAAATTAATATAATCCATCGGTGACATATTCATGTAGGATTCAAAGACTCTTCTGAAATGTGTCTCACTCATATGGCTCGCTTTCGCAAGTTCTTCTACACGGATGTTATTTGCGTATTCCATTCTGACATAATCTAAGGCAGGTGTAATCTGTGAAACTCCTGTTTTCTTCTTTATTTCATTCTCCGTGGCATCATTTTCACACATGCGGAGCAGTTCCGTAAATAGGGAAATCAAAAGTCCGCGGACACTGTCATTGAAATGCTTTTTTTTCTGCCGCATCTCTTCCATAATCATTTTAATAAGTACAGAAACGCCCGGATTTTCCCATTCATGGAAAAATTGTGCTTTCTGGTTTACCATCTGTAAAACCTTTTTCTGTACCACTGCATTGTCCGGATATAACTCCTGTATCATAACCATCGGATCAAAAAAAATGTACTCCCAGAAGCTTGGTCCGCTGTCTGAATCACTGATTGTCACATGAGGGAAATTCTGCGGTATAATGCTCACCATTGCCGGCTCATACCGCTTTGCCTCATCGTTTAAAATCAGCTCTCCTGTGCCATTTTTGCAATAGCCGATTTCCATGAGATTATGAAAATGAAGATTGCTCTCATCATGACCGTAATCACGAATCCAGCTGTCTCCTAAAAGTGCAAGAACATATTCATTTTGTGGCACCTCATAAAAACGAAGCTCCATTGTGTCTTTCTTCTTTTTGCCCATGGCTATTCCCTCTTTTTACAAAAGGCTGTCTCATTATAAAGACAGCCTTCTTTTTTAGTCAAAATCAAATTTTGTAATTCTGTCATGCATTGCTTTGTAACGGAAACGAATCATTTCGTTTTTTTCCAAAACATCCTCTTCCGTTCCTCTGTACTGACAGCGGATACAGCTATAAATTCCTGTTTCTTTGTTATAAAACATATCAATGTCCAAATCTCTTAAAAAGCAGGATGGGCATCTATAATTTAATTTGCCTTTGCCAAGTTGAGCCATGTCGCAAATACCTCCTTGTCTGAGATTGTTTTTCTATATCCTAAAGTAAACATTGGTGAGAAAGCATATCCTTCTTTTACATATCCTTCTGCTTTTTCATCAGAAGCAGTCATGGATACGCGTGTCTCGATTTCAGGAATAACTGCAGAAACCTCTTTTGCTCCGACAGCACCTTCCTCGCGGCATTTGTATGCATAATTGATTTCTTTTTCTTCCGGTCCGTCAATCTTTAATGTAATATTGGACATATCCTCGGAATACTCTGTTGTACCATAGCATGCAACCATGTACTCATTTAATGTAACTTCTGCGGTCGGGTCGCTCATCTCTAAGATATTACGTTCAATCTTAATATTAGAAGAACCTTCCTCAAAGTATTCTTTTGTCTGAAGTTTTACGGTCAAATCCCTGAATTCAATTGTTACAGGATCAAGGGTAAGTATTCTTGTTTTTCCTTCCTGGGAGAAATGTGCATGTGTCGGGCAGAGGCAGAGGTCAACTTCCTCTCCTTTGTAAGAAAGCTTTGCACTTCTTACAGTTCCTTCTCCAGCGTAATGTGTGAAGTAACCCGCACGGTATTTTTCCTGGATTAAGAATGGATAAGATGCATCCTGAACATGTTTTGTTCCGATACCAACCGGCCACTCTAATTTTGCTGCATAAGGACGAAGGTCAACAATTGCACCACCCTGATCCATGTTTACGCATGCTCTCATATATGGGTCACAATACCAGAATAACTGTTTATCGGAACCATATAAAATATCTCTCCAGAGCGCACATTCCGGCTCATTGTAGTTATTATCGTTTACACCTTTTTTCTCACGATAATAATCAGCGAACTCGGACATTGTCATATCAATGAGCTGTCCTTCTTTTTTCAGC
>CAKRCJ010000012.1 GCA_934307185.1 uncultured Roseburia sp. | reverse complement strand
ATGCGCCACTAGCTCAGCTGGCAGAGCACCTGACTCTTAATCAGGGTGTCCAGGGTTCGAACCCCTGGTGGCGCATTTTTATTTTTTAAATTTTATATATAAATTAGTTCAAAAGGATTTCAGACGAACAAATATAGTCGTTTGAGGTCTTTTTTTTGTATAAACAAAATATACTACGGAGCAATCCGCAGCACATCAATTAATAAGCTATCTTAAAAGAATGATAAACATGAACAAAAAATAATTTCAAAAATATCAAAGAAAATGAGAAAAAGAAAATTATAAAAAAATACCATTCGTTGTTACAAAAAAAATGTAAAAAAGAAAAAAAGTAGCCGAAGCAAAAAACATTAGCATGAACAGATTTATCCTGGAATGTGTCCAGGATAAACCAAAACAAACAGTCGAAAAATATTAAATATGCTGCGGAGCAATCCGCAGCACATCAATTAATAAGCTGTCTTAAAAAATACAGGGTCAAGTTTATAAACATCTGTATTAAGCATCTGCATCTGATTTGCCAGGTGCAAATACATTTTCGTTGTTGCATAATCAGAATGACCGAGCATTAATCTTAAGAACTCAATATTCCCACCGCCTAAAATATAACTGGTCGCAAAAGTATGACGGAGCAAGTGCGGATGAACACGACTGACACCGGATGATTTTTTCAACCTGCGAAAATACTGTTTAATTACACTATCATTTATAAATTCATCCGAACCAATTTGCGTAAAAAACGGCTGCATAACATAATCACCGGAGCGGAGCACATAAGGACGGTAAGAAAGTAAATACTTATAAAGCTGCTTTTTTATCCTTGGAGCTAGAAGCACACTCCGATATTTTGCACCTTTACCAAGTACCATGATAATTCCCTTGTCAAAAAGCACGTCCTTAATCCGCAGATTACAAACATCACCAACACGAAAACCGCAATCAATCATTAAATGGATAATACAGTAATTCCTTAAGCCGGTTTCTGTCTTAAGGTTACACGTTTTATCAATCGCATCCACTTCCGACTGTGTAAGAGGGATAATTGGTTCTTGGTCTGATTTTAAGAACTTAATTTTCCGCAGACAGCCGGACTCAATATAGCCTTCATCAATACAGAAATTCAAAAAAGTTTTCACAGCACGGAAATAAGTATTCACGGTTGTATTTTTAATGCCAGTAGAACGGAGAAAAGAAATATATTCAAGAATAAACTGCCTGTCTACAATATCGCATTCCAACTGTTCATAAGACAAGTCTAAATAATTCGCAACAAAATGCATAAACTTCGGTATATTCTCTTGATAATATTCCAAAGTTTCCAAAGAACAAAAGGACTCTTTATCCATGATAAATAAATTATAAGCATCTACTAAATACATAAAACCTCCTAACTGTATCTCAATTATCACGCTGCAGCGTTCGCATCAGGAAGCTGCGGAAAGAGAAATGAGATACAAAAACCAATTAATAAAAAAATTTGCAAATTAAGAAATTATGTAATACAATGAACTTACAAAATCTCACCAGATGATTTATCAATGACAACAATGTCGTTTGGTTGAGCAACAACATCTTTCATTACATCCGCCAGTTCATCGTCGTTGAATTGGCGGATTTTTTTATTCTTAAACCGTAAAGCTTCCTGCATATCGTTATCATTCATCCTACAAAGAGCATCTACACAATCCTTTAAAGGATTGTCTTTATTAATACCCTTAGTATAAATTCCAAACGTAACAGCCGCCTTAATCGCCCGACTTTTTACAACTTCACTATTTAATTTTCTAACATAAGTACGAACTAAGCTTTGTTCTGCATCACTATAAGCACAATCCGTAATCTTACAATGCTGCAGCGCATCCCAGAACGCACACACAGGACGGCGGGATTTATTCGCATCCCCGGAAGGCTCTACCAAACGAAAAACCTTATCAATTAAATAACTGGTAATGACTTTCCGGTTGTCCAGATAATCATAAATACGGATACTGTAATTCTTATCAAAGTTATCCCGGAAAGGAATTAACTCATAATTTTTACTATGCTTACGCATTGTCTGATACTCAACATTAATAATCAGATTAATCTTAGGAGTCAGCTCATCCGCAAGCGCATGAAGCTTATCCGCAGAAAGTTCAATTTCATTATTAAGTATCGCTTTACAGCGTTCCACATAAAACGGATGCCTGCCAAACTCCGCATAATAAGCAATTCGACCTTTATCAATTGCCGCCCAACTATGAGATTTAAAAGCATATTCATAAACATAAAGGTCATAACGATTTATAAGCCCATTAAACAGCCAAATCTTGAAAAACCATGGCTTATAACCCTGCTCAACAACTTCCTTAGATTTCAAATAAATTCGAATGAATATCTTGTCTGAACGTTTACCAAGAGCAATATAATCAATCTCAAAATCAGCCGAGCCTACTTTACTGGTATGAAAGAGGGCATCCTTGAACCTGTCTACACGCATTTTATAGAAATCCTCCGGATTAAAAAATTTCTCCGGATTTCTTAAATAATTTGTATGCCAGGCATAATCAATACGGTTTTCCTGCGTATAGGCAATATCAAGATGAAAATAAGCAGCAATTGCCTTTACATATGCAAAACTTTTTTCGTATGCATCTGTGACACCGTACATCCAAAGCATATAAGAACGGAGTTGCACGACACATTCACAGGTGACTGAGTCTCCACCATCCGAACCATGAGGAACAGAAGGAGCAAAAAACATATCGAAATACTCCGGTACTTCCAGGCAGATAGTAAAATAATCAGCAAACCGGAACGGCTTTACATTAAGCGGCTTTTCAATACCAGGAATACGGATTGTAACACAGGTATCATAAAAAGCCGTCTTATCATTTGATTTGTAAATCATATCGAAGTAATTCCGGAAATGAAGGACAGCCGTATCCTTTGTATCATATGTAAAATCATTCCAAAATTTTACAGAATAATAGAATGTATCAATATTATGCAAAAATTTCTTCTGCTTGAAATCAAACCAATAAGTTTGTTCACATTCATCAAATTCATTGTATATACGTTTTTTCTCTAAAACTCTTTTATCCAACATGCAACATTCTCCCTAATGCAACAAAATATATAGAAATTTCATATTTCCAAAATTTCGCGAGAACCCCCATTTCGCGAAATTTTAAAATTGGCATCAAACCATTGTATTTACTGGATTTTTAACAATTTTTCCTTGTATTTTCAGACCACGTATTACAAGAGCGTGGTCAGAGGTTGACGCCATGCAACAAAAGTACATGCCGCGCTACGCGCGGCTTGTACTTTTGTCGCCCGGCTCTTGGGAAAGGGAAATATTATCATCATTTTCATTATCCCCAAAAAGCAAATCATAGGCTTTCCGTTTAGCATCCTTTTCATCATAAGCCCTTCCTTTAATCGCTTTTACCTGCTCGAACGTATCATAGCGGCTGTAAAGCTCGTCCGTCGCAACAAACTCCTTTATAAATTCAGCTTTCTTTTTCTTCCCGGCGAAACTGGTTTCATAATCGTTTTTTTCAAAATAATAATTGATAAAATACCGGTCCAACTTAAAAACGTTCTTACAGATAACGGTATAATTTGCCAAGTTCCGGATTTTGGACGGAATACGCTCGTAAATCTGGGCGCTGCATAAAAACTGTAAGTTAAGTTTCCGGTTGAAGGACAGGAGAGCATAAAGAGCTTGCGGAAAGCTCTGCCATTCCGTAGCATCAAAAGTATTCTGAATTTCATCAACAGCAATAATAACCGGACGGTGCAGCTTATTAGCATTAAGGGTAATCTCAATAATATCCATCCAATGACTAATAGTGTAATCTTCATACTTGTAATGGAAATTGGTAGCAACCACTAAATCAGGATGCTTTTCCCTGGCTCTGTCGATATGGGCAACCATGGAAAGCGTTTTTCCTTCACCAGGCAAGCCGATAAATTGATAGATATCTTTAAACCGGGCAGTTTTGCCAGAAATCAAATCTATATAAACCCATATGACGAAGGAAAGCCAAAGCGGAAGATTAGGACGGGTAGCAAGCTTTTTAAGCCGGTTTATCCGCATTTTGAGCCGTACACGCTGCTTATAATAGACATAATGCGTAAAATACCAATTTTTACGCTTCTTCAATTCTGGATGACAAAGAAAGTATTCTGATTTACGTTCTAAAAAAGGCAGCTGCTCCGTCTGTTCCGGGACAACTGCCACCTTTTTAAACATCATCGCCCCGACCAACTAACTTGATAACAATACTCCAAAGGAAATAACAGAACCGCAAAAAGATATAGATAAAAACAGCGGTCAAAAAAGCGGAAAGAAAACTAACCCCGGATATTAAAAATATGAGCCCGGAGAGGAAAGAAACAAAAATAAGAAAAGCAAAATTATGATTAAAACCTTTAATTTTCATACAACAACATCCTTTCTTTGTAATACAATTTGTTATGCTGCATCAACGGATGAACACAGACAAAAAAATATTTGAGATACATTAAGGGATAACATCAAAAATACGACGTACAACCCAGTTGCCAATAAAAAGCGTAAACTTGAAAAGCCGAAGACCTAAACTAGCAAAAATAATAGTTACAATATCCCCCAGAGGAACAATAAAATTAACCTGGGATAAAAAATTCACAACAACCGGAATAGCGTCAGTAACAGAAGAATAAGTAGAAGACTCCAAATCAAAAGACGGTATTCTGGTAGAGCAGAAGTTGATAGCGAAATCAATCAGACCAATAATAAAATCAGTCATAAAACCACATCCTTTCTGTAATACAAAAATCATGCTGCAGAAAAAGCCAGGACAAGAAAATGAGATACATTATCCAACATGAAAATTAGTTCTTAAATGGTTAAACACAGAAAGACCAAACGAGAACCAGAGCAGACACCGGACAAGGTTACGAACCCACAAGCATTGCTGCTTATAATTTTCAAAATCGCATAGAATAATATAATCGTCTTTATAAAACAGCTTTAAAATCTCCGGTGTTTCAATTTTTATAACCGGGTAATTATAATTACTGGAAAAGGAAAAACCGCCTAAAATGGCATAAAGCTTATTACCAAATGGAAGTTTTTCATTCCAGACAGTATCAAAACCGGATGCAGCATCAGAAATAGCAGCCGTATCAATCACAAAAAGATTTTCCAAAAGTTCCGTAATGCGGCTAAGAGCAGAAGTGTAATTGATAGGTTCTGGAATGCTGATTTCCGGGACATTAATTTCCGGTATCTGGATTTCTGGAACTTCAACTTCTAATTTCCCAATTGCTTCACTGATAGATGCAGGAAGAGCTTTTAAACCACCATCCACAACATCATAGATATTTTGCAATTTAGATAATTGGGAATTTAAAGCCGGAAGAACCCATTTCTGCAGCGCACTATCAATATTGCCGGGAACTGCCTTAATCTGCGTCCAAATCTGCCGTAAACTATGCGTTATTATTTCCAGGGGCGAACCGAGAAACTCCAACAAAGGCTGCAGCAACTTGATTGAGGTATAAGCACCTGCACCCCAGATTTTAGGTTCTTCATTTTCATCATTATTATCTCCGGAGCTTCCCCCAGTTCCTTCAATCACAGTAAACTGAGATGCAATATCATCTACCGACTCCTTAAGAGCTGATGAACCGTCTGTTGAAAAGTTAGAAACTGTATCCTGGACAGATGTAACCTGTGCAGATACTCCGGCAAGCTGGTCGGCAAGAGAAGAAACCTTAACAGAATTTCCGTTCACAATCGACTTAATCTCTGATAAAAGCCCGGAGATAACAGAAGTCTGTTCGGAAATATCATCTTTAATTTCATCCTTCATCTGGTTATTGGAAGCAATGACCTGCGCCACCATTTCATTAAGCTGCTCCTCGGTAATCTCTGAATTATTCTCTTTAGCAGTCTCTACAGCAGACTGCACCGCCTGCGTAAGGGAAGGTGTTTCACTTTTCAGCTTATAAGTATCATCATCCACTTTCTGAAAAAGTCCCATAGCAGCGGCGGAAGATAAGCCGTAAACCATGGACTTAGGGTTATAACCGTAAGTGTAAATTTTTCCGGCTTCCTTTAAAGCATCTAAAGAATAATAAACAGGCGTTCCTGGCTTAATATAAAGGCGAGCACGAAGCATTTTATTATAAGTACCACAAATATCATATGGAATAATAGAAAAATATTTTCCACTTGGATGAGAATAATAAAGAGAATTATTATAACCAGACCCTTTATAAGAGTCAGATGAATTATTATACACAAGAGAACCAGCACCATAAAATTTGGTACTCGAAGAAACACCTTGAATAAGTTTTCCATAACAATCAAATGGATAAAAATATCCCTCTGTTTCAGCATAAACATAACCAAAAAAAGCAGTATATGTTTTAGCAACATCAGAAGAACAACTCCAATAAATTGTTCCATCGTTACAAAATATAGATGAAACAAAAGGAGAAACAGAAGTCCTTTCAATAAAATCATCATTAATTTGACTAGCCTTAAAACCGTAAGTAATAACATCAGAAGTAAGAACAGAAGTAGTAACAAGCGGAATAGTAACATCAGTAGAAACATTATTTTTTTTGGGAACAGGAGCAGCATCATAAGGAAAATCCGTAGCATTCGGCAGTACATCCGCCGAGCTGCTAATCTTCTTTACAGAGAAGTTATACATAGCTTCACTAACCGCATCCACCTTCTGTTTTGTCAATTTATGGTCTGTATCATTAATGAAATCCTTGATAGTAGAAAACACTTCAAGACCGTTAGACGCTTTATAACTCCAACTGTTATCCATTCCATACTGTAAGCCTTCCGCCATATTCTGCAAATCGGACTGGCTTGACATAGTAAGACCCAAAGAAGCAAGACAGGACTCGACCAGGGACATAAGAAGAGAGACAACCGCAGCCGCTTCTGTCTCACATGGCGGCATGACATAGTCACCAACAACGGTAAACGATAATATAACGGCTGCCATTAATGCAGCAACAAACCTTTTTATAATCCCTAAAGCCTTATTCATCTAAAACACCTCCTATTTTTCTAAGAAAAAAAGCAGCCCGAAATAATGGACTGCCCTTTTTCTGGTTCTGGTTCTTACGCTGCCATGTGAAGGACACCACGTACTTTTTTCAGTGCATAGTTAACACCTGCGGTTAAAGCAATAACACTGACTGCGGCAGGTACAGAAATCAAAAGTACCTGTGTAACTGTTGCAGTCAAATCAGTAAAACCGCTTGTAAGGGCTTTTGTCATTGCTTCGCTTAAAACTCCTGTTGCTGTCTCACTTGCTAAAATAGTATTCATAAAAACCACCTTTCCGGGGAACTCTGCCCCTATACAAATTTATTTGTTACTATATTTTTTATAAGCTTATAGAAAAATCCAAAAATAAACAGCGCAAGAAAAAATACCTGCAATGCATAAAGATTGGCTAAAAGCTTATTAGTAACCAAAAGCTGCTCATAAACATCTTGGACACTGGCATTATTTACATCAGAAGAGTCTGTAACATCATCCGTCACAACTTCCGATGCAGAAGCATCCTGTTCCAAAGCTTCCGGGTCATCCGGAAGATACTGTTGCAAAATCTCCGTTGTCTCCGTATCCAAAACATTTTCGGAATAATAAAAATCATACATGCTTGTTACCATTCTGCATCATATCATTCCGCTGTTTCTGCTTCTTAGCAATATAATTGCCAAGACACACACCCAATTTATAAAAAACAATGCCGCCAATTACAGAAGCAATGATAATAATTAAAGCTACCTTAAGCATTTAAAACACCCCCTTATTTGACTGATTTTGCATCTTTTGTATCTACTGGCTTGTCAATCGGCTTTACAGGAGCTGTCTCCCCTTCCATGGTAATAATACACTTGCCGCAGAAATCAACATCTGTAAGAACAAGCTGCGGTTTACCGTCCTTATTTACTGTCATGGAAAAAGTACCTTCATAAACACCCGGGACATAATCAAGCTTATCCCGCATGGCAAATGAAAGCGTTGATTTTGAACGGCGGAGACCAAGAGCGCCGCCGTCTGCATCAAAGACCGGCTTTAATGCTTCGCCATGCTCACCATAAAAATAGTATTCAACTGTGCAGCCGGACAGCCGCTCCCCGCTATCTACAACCATGTCATATGTATTCGCATATAAAATCACAACTTTACTTTTTGAAGTTAATTCCATAATTTAAAACCTCCTACTTTTCATCTTCATCTATTTCAAAATCTTGTTTTGCAAAATTATCGTCTATCTCCTGCTGTAGCTCTTTCACCGTGCGGACTAGATGCACGACACCCCGGTAGACTTCATCCAGGGCGCTAATCTGTTTCGAAATCTTATCAAGCTGCATACTCTTTTTCTGGATTTTTCTTTCTAAATCGTTCAAAACTTTTTTGCGCTCCGGCTCTTCGTGCTGCATCCGTAAGACAAGGTTTTCAAATTTTTGGTTAAATCCTTCGCCTGGTGCCTGCTCCACGTAGCCGTAGACTTCCTCTGTTAAACGTACCGATTTCAAAATACTTTTCGTAGATTTGACTTTCACAGCTTTTCTCCTCTCCGCTGCATGGCAGCTATTTTTTATATAAACCCGAAGGATTTACACCGAAGTTTTGCTTGTGCTGATAAAAATTTGCTTGCGCTGCATGGAAAACCATGTCTAAAGCCCGAAGGTATCGGCAAAGCCGTAGGTTCTTGGCTTGCGCCACGTACAACAGCGTTCATAACATGGATAAGACGCTTTCCGTCCATGGATAGCCTGTTGATTTTCTATGGAAAATGCAAAAAGACGCATTTTCCACAAGAAAATCAACAAGGCTACCCACAGGACTACAAAGCAGCGCCTTATCCACGTTATAAACAGCTGCGAACGACGTTGAATGTCATCACATGGTTTGATGGATGCAGCGCAAGCAAAACCTTTAAAGATTTCTAAGCATATCAGCGACAAATAAAACAATTATCAACGCTAAAAAGATAAAAAATACAACTGATACAACTGATAAATTCGACACTTAAGTTTCCCCCTTTAAATAAATTTTCGCTTCGTTCTGGATATCCTGTAATACTCGAATTTGTCTATCTGTCAAATCCGGATGCCACCAGTAACCATTTAAAAAATAGGATGCCTGCAAAATAATACCCAAATCATCAGCGACAAAACCAGGGTCATACACTGTATTACAAATGTCAAGAGAAAAATTAACAAGAACAATTTTATATTTTTGCCCCTCATGCGCAAATGTCCACCTAATTTCCAAGGCTACCACTCTCAATCCAAGCAATAGTGTCGGCAGCTCTTTTATATTCCATGTTTTCTTCCGGAAGAAGATACCCAAGCGAAAATGACATATCTATCAAGCCGCCGATATTGCCGAAAACAATTCTACAATCTACACCGGATTTTACAGCCTGGCGGAGCAGGTCGAGTCCGCTTTCAATTGCTTTAAGACACTTTTTACGATTTTCAAAAAATTCATTCGATTTTACTCCTGGAAAAACAGCCAGCATTTTCTTTGCAATCCGTTCAGCGACAAATAAAACAATTATCAACGCTAAAAAGATAAAAAATACAACTGATACAACTGATAAATTCGACACTTAAGTTTCCCCCTTTAAATAAATTTTCGCTTCGTTCTGGATATCCTGTAATACTCGAATTTGTCTATCTGTCAAATCCGGATGCCACCAGTAACCATTTAAAAAATAGGATGCCTGCAAAATAATACCCAAATCATCAGCGACAAAACCAGGGTCATACACTGTATTACAAATGTCAAGAGAAAAATTAACAAGAACAATTTTATATTTTTGCCCCTCATGCGCAAATGTCCACCTAATTTCCAAGGCTACCACTCTCAATCCAAGCAATAGTGTCGGCAGCTCTTTTATATTCCATGTTTTCTTCCGGAAGAAGATACCCAAGCGAAAATGACATATCTATCAAGCCGCCGATATTGCCGAAAACAATTCTACAATCTACACCGGATTTTACAGCCTGGCGGAGCAGGTCGAGTCCGCTTTCAATTGCTTTAAGACACTTTTTACGATTTTCAAAAAATTCATTCGATTTTACTCCTGGAAAAACAGCCAGCATTTTCTTTGCAATCCGTTCATCCATGGGAAGCATTTGTTCTCCCAAAATAAGCACCCCCTAAAACAATTCTAAAATTTCATCCAAAATAGAAGAAGCACAAAGACCACGAGCTCTAACAGCTTCTATATACTTATCAAGAGCTAAAAAATATTCGTCATGAACTAAAGAAATATCATTAGAAGAAAACGAAGGGTCGGCAGAAAGCGCAGTATATTTCACCCAAAGGTCATGCTGTCGTTGATTTAACTCTTTTTCTTTTTCAAATAATTCAATATACCTGTCCAAATAAGCCTGCGAAACTTCTTTCATTTTCAAACCCTCCATTTTTTGCTATAATGAAAATAATTGTTATTTGTATCTCAAACGATATACCTTATAAATATATAATAATGTATATGAGATACAATGTCAAGAGAAAATATATCGTATAATCTAACTTTTTTTGAAAGGAGAAAAAATGTTCATTGAAAATTTAGAAAAAGTGTTAAAAGAACGAAATTTAACACTTAACAAATTGTCGAAAGCAATAAACTATTCGCAATCAGCAACAAGCCAATGGAAAAAAGGAAGAATGCCCCAAATAGACGTTTTAGAAAAAATCTGTAGATATCTAAATATATCAGCAGACTACTTATTAGACCTAGCTCCGCCAGAAATAAACGAAAATGAAAGATTGTTACTAGAGCATTACCGAGCGGCAGACCAACGAGGACAAGAATACATCTTAGAACTGGCAGCAAAAGAAGCAAAACGAAATACACCAGAAAATTTGTCTACTTTAAAAATTGGATAAAAAAGTAACTCAAACATTAGCACAAACGAAATAACTTAATATAAGAAGTCAAAAATTGAAATACAAAAAAATCTTAAATACGAAAATAGTATTTAAAAAATAAAAAAGCATCGAAATCCGTATCTATTAAAATGATAGAACTCTTAATCAGGGTGTCCAGGGTTCGAACCCCTGGTGGCGCATTTATGAAGTATCGGTTTTATAGTGTAGGCTATGGGGTCGGTGCTTTTTTTTTGTGTTTCTTTAAGTGTTTATTGCAAAAAAGCAGATGCAGAGGGGAACATTTGTGTATAAAGAGAAAAATGCCCTGTTATTATCTAGAGGCAATTAACTTGCAAATCGGATTGCCCTTGGAAGAAAATTTTTCTTCATATTCTGTCATCACATTGCCTTCGTTTAAGACGGCATCATGGTGCAAATCTCTGGTGGATGCATCCAGCTTCCATCCGGCTTCTGGGATTTCTTCCAGAGAAAAAGTGAATAAATCCTGATTGTCGGTTTTAAACTCAAGATGTCCCTCTTTTTTTAATATCTTGTCATAGCGCGCAAAAAACTGTCTGGAAGTAAGTCTTCTTTTGGCATGGCGGTCCTTCGGCCATGGGTCAGAGAAGTTTAGGTAAATACGGTCTACTTCGTCTTTTGCAAATACTTCTGCAACATCGGCTGCGTCCATACAGATAAATTTCAGATTTGGAAGAGGAGTAACCTCCATTTTCTGTAAGGCGCGTAATAATACGCTGGAATAACGTTCGATACCGATGTAGTTGATTTCTGGGTGTAAGGCAGCCATATCCATGATAAATCTGCCTTTTCCCATGCCAATCTCAATATGAAGCGGCTGTGTGGAAGGAAAGCATTCCTGCCAGTGGCCAATATGTGCAGCAGGTTCTTTGATACAAAATTCGTTGTTTAAAATAGCTTCGTCTGCACCTGGAATATTTCTTAATCGCATAAATTCGGATAACCTTTCTTAAAATCTAATATTTTTTATTTAAAACCATTCTTATTTTACAATAAAACGCACAAGAAAAAAAGTTAAAAATAGTTGCATGTATTTTTTTCAAATATTATACTGATAATAATTGATAATTTAATATTTTAGAAAATGGAGTTTTTTTGTATGTTTAAGAAAAAATGGAAAAAGGTAACATGCCTTGTCCTTACGATATTATGTGTGTTTTCATTTCCGTCTGTTCCGGTAAAGGCAGCAGATTACTGGCCGGAGGCGCCGGATATTTATTCACCGAATGCGATTGTTATGGAGGCTTCCACAGGAACCATTCTCTATGAGAAGAACAGTGATGAACGTCATTATCCGGCGAGTATCACAAAGATTATGACGACGCTTATTGCTTTAGAGAATGCAGACTTAAATGAAGTTGTTACTTTTTCCGATGATGCGATAAATAATACCGAAGGCTCTGGAATTTCCAGGGATTACGGCGAGCAGATGACATTAGAGCAGTGCCTGTATGCGGTCATGCTTGAGTCTGCAAATGAATGTGCCTACGCAGTGGCAGAGCACGTAGGCGGAACGGTAGACCATTTTGTGGAGCTTATGAATGCAAAAGCGCAGGAGTTAGGCTGTACAAATACACATTTTGCAAATCCGCATGGTTTACAGGACGAAAATCATTATACGACAGCACATGATATGGCATTAATTGCGCAGGCTGCTTATGAAAATGAGACATTCCGGATTATTACCGGAACTAAGATATATACGATACCACCGACGAATAAGCATCCGAATGAAGATACTGTTTTAAGAAACCATCAGGACATGCTTGCAACTTATCATTCGGCAAATGCAAAGTATTTATATCCATACTGTACCGGTGGAAAAACAGGCTATACAACTGTTGCCAACAGTACATTGGTAACTTATGCAGAAAAGGATGGAATGACATTAATCTGTGTCATTATGAATACGCAGTCGCCACATCAGTTTGCGGATACTGTAAGTCTGTTTGACTATGTATTTGATAATTTTCAGGCATTAAATATTGCAGAAAATGATGAAGCTTACGATAAAGACAGCACAGTAAATACCGGGAAGCTGAATAATGTGCAGTCATTTGTGGAGCTGGACAAGGACGCAGTTGTTATTATACCGAAAACAGCAGAGTTTGCAGATACACAGTCATCTGTGGAATATAATGATACAGATAAAGATATTGTAGGCAGCATCACATACACTTATGCGGGAAGAACCGTTGGAAAAGCAGATATTAAAACAACCGGAGTGGTAATCGAAGGATATGCTTTTGACAATGAGTCTACGGAGGAAACGGAGAAGGAAGAAAGCGTTTCCACGGTTCAGGTACAGCCGATTTTTGTCATACTGATTGTAGCAGCAGTAATATTACTTATTGTTTTACTGCTTCTGATAAAAAAAGTTTACGATAATTATTATATAATAAGACGTAACAGAAGGGCCAGCAAAGACCGGAGAGAGCGTGGAAGACAGAGAAGAAACCAGAGAAGACGTAAAAGACGGAGATAGCTATGTCAAAATCAAATGCAGTCAGTGAAAAAAGAGAAAAAATATTAGAAGATGTGAAAAAATTTATTTTGGAACAGGGTGGTATTGTGAAAAAAAGCCAGCTGAATGAGCTTTCCATTGATTACCGCAGAATTTTGTCTTTTGTTGAAAGTGGAGAGCTTGTCAGGGTAAAAAACGGCTATTATACTGTCTGCCTTAAGGATTTTGCAGAGGAAGAGCTTATTGCAAAGCTTTATTCTGACTGTGTTTTGAATTTGGAGAGTGCATTATATGCCTATGGATATATTGCAAATAAGCCATATGGCTGGAGACTCTCCGTTGATAAGAATACGTCAAAATCACGATTTAATATAGATTATCCGAAAATTATTCCGATGTATGCAGAGCCGGAGACATTGAAAATGGGTGTGACAGAGGTTGCGCTTGGAAATGAGAGGATGCAGATTTTTGAGAAAGAACGGTTAATCTGTGAGTGCTTGAAGTACGAAGATAAAATGGAACGTGAGATATTTAAAGAAGGACTGCTATCGTATCTAAAGGAACCGCAGAAGGACATTGCGAAGTTAATGTATTATGCAAGAGAGCGTAAAGTTGTGAAAAAGGTTCAGAATATGATAGGAGTCTGGATTTAAATGAAAGAAGAAATATATACGAAAAAAGATTTAAAAGAAAAAAGCATAGAATGTCAAATCCCTTTCGCAAATCTTTTAGAGGGCTTTCTTTTGGAGTCTCTGTTATTTTCCATAGCAGAGGCGGACACGAAGAACTGCTTCTGGCTGAAAGACACGAATCGTTTTGGGATAGAAGCATATAAAAAGGAGTGGCAACAGCCACTTCGTTTTGTATATCGGAAAGAAATTAATCTGACAGAATTTTTTGAGGCTGTCTGTGCCAAAAATCCGGAAAATATCATATGGACATTTGCTGTGGAAAAAGTGAATTCTGCATACAAAATACAATTTATTGGAGAATGGGAAGAAATGACAGTTCCGCTTATGATTGAAATTAGTGAGCTGTCATATGAAGCGGTTGTTCCGGAGAAAATAGAAATTAAATCCGCTTTTTACCGGAAAAAGAAAATCGAATGTTTTTATTTCCCGGCGGAAAATATTGTGGCAGAACAGTTTTTTTCCATAATAAAATATCTGGAATTAATTAATACAATGGAACCTTATTTTCTGATTTACGAGTTGGTAAAAAAAGATGCTTTTGATGGAAGGCACATTTGTGAAGCGTTAAAGCTGCTCTGTAAAAAAGAAGAGCTTACACCGGATTTGCAGAGATTTCAGATGTTTGCTTCTTATGAGAACTATTCTTTTATGAGAAAAAAATGGAAAAAGTATGTGAAAAATCAGAAAAAAATTTCATCAGATTTTCCGGCATGGGAAGACCTGATGAAAAAAGAAAAAATGTTTTTTGAACCAGTCTGGAGAGCAGTCGTAAATGATGAAATCTTTTTTGGCGACTGGATGCCAGACTTAGAAAGATATTTATAATTTTGCAAGGTAGTCCTGAATAAAGGTGATGATATTTTTTAACCTGTTAATATCAAAAACCGGAACGCTGCTTTGATCATGGTAAGGAAAATCTGTTAACAGTGCAATAACATTTTCAGTAAATACAGGTGTCTCGGACCAGTCTTTGCGCAAAATCTCGATTTTATTCGGAGCGGAGGCACCGAAGTTTTCCGTTAAAATCAGGTCTGCACCGGACAGTGATGCGGAAAGGTTTTCCGGTGTCGGATCATACAATACATTTTTAAAGAGGACGGACTGGTCTTCTTTTACCAGATATACGATTTTTAAGCCTTCCCGTTCCAAAAGCGGAAGAAGGCGCTCTACAAACGGTGTAATCAAAGTGCCCGGTTTTGCAACAAATGAGATAACCGGTTTTGTATGTAAAAATAAATCTTTTGTATCTTCAAAATATTCAATCAGGGCTTTGGAGGATACTGGGTCGTCAATTCCGCTTAAAATCCGGAGGGCGTGGTAATAATTTGCCCGCGTATCCAGATTGTAATACTGAATATCAACCGGAGTCTTTACATATTCTGCAATTGCTTTTTCTGTAAGATACTTTGTGTTGCATTTTTCCCGCAGGGTAGAAAAAGTAAGCTGATGAAGCAGCAGACATTTGCCTACTGTTGTAATGCAGCTTTTGGAGTAGGCGGCGGTAGCAGTTTCCAGATAAGTTGCTTTTCCACGGATTGTGCAGATATCGGCATCTTCCATTGAATTTAACAGGGCAAGTCCGGTTTCCGGCTCCATAAAAGGAGTATCCACCGACATAAAAAAAGCAGCGTCCTCATCAATCATCGAAAGTCCCGAAAAAATACCGGACATTGGTCCTGCATTTGGATAAATATCAGGAATTTCAGTGACTGGAAGATTTAAGTGTGCATAATCCCCTTTTTTCTTTACGGAAAGATATATTTTTGAGAAATATGGCTGAAATCTTCGTACCAGATATTCAATTAAACAGGTTTCTCCAAAAGGGAGCAGAGCTTTGTCAGTTCCCATTCGTGTGCTGCTTCCACCGCACAGAATTACAAGTGCGTTCTCCATAAATCCTCCTTGGTATTCCATTAGTTTTTGCGAATTACACATAACTATAGCATATCAGGTTCTTATTTTTCAAGTTTTATGGTATAATTACACATATTTTCAGAAAGGCAAGTACATGAAGTATTTAACAGATTATTTAGAAGAAAATGCCGGTTCCAATCAGTATCCTTTTCATATGCCGGGGCATAAGAGAAAAAGAATGGCATTTCCCAATCCTTATGATATAGATATAACAGAGATTGATGGATTTGATAATCTTCATCACGCAACAGGAATTTTAAAGGAGGCACAGGAGCGGGCAGCTATACTTTATGGCTCAAACCGGTGCTTTTATCTGGTGAATGGAAGCACCTGTGGACTGCTTGCGGCAATTAGTGCGGCAACCCGCAGGGGAGATAAGATAATTGTGGCAAGGAATTGTCATAAGGCGGTGTATCATGCACTTTATCTTAATGGCTTACAGACAGAATATTTATATCCGGTTATTACGGAAAATGGAATTCAGGGACAGATTACAGCAGAGCAGGTAGAGGAAGCGCTTTCTATAAATCAGGACGCGGCAGCAGTGGTGATTACATCCCCGACTTACGAAGGAATTGTGTCAGATGTTGCTTCAATTGCAAAAGTATGCCATAATCACAAAATTCCGCTTATCGTAGATGAGGCACATGGTGCACATTTTGGCTTTGGAGCAGATTTTCCTGAGAATGCGGTAAGGCTGGGGGCGGATGCAGTGATAATGAGCCTTCACAAAACATTGCCGTCTTTTACGCAGACTGCGTTACTGCATATAAATTCCGGTTTTATAGACGAAGCAAGGATAGAACGGTATCTGGGTATTTTTGAGACAAGTTCTCCGTCCTATATTTTTATGGCGGGAATGGACGAATGTATCCGGCTTATCACGGAAAAGGGAGATATACTTTTTAAAAATTACAGACAGCTATTGGATGATTTTTATAATAAAACAGCAGATTTAAAGAATATCCATGTGATGACGAAAGCCGATTTGAAAAAAGAGGAGGCTTTTGACTGGGATGAGTCGAAGCTTGTTATTTTTTCCGGTGTGGCTGAACTGACCGGCGAGATGTTACATGGGCTTCTTTTACAGAAATATCATTTACAGATGGAAATGGTCTCCGGGGATTATGTGCTTGGAATGACAAGCCTTATGGATGATAAAGAGGGCTTAAAGCGGCTGTCAGATGCATTACATGAGATAGATGCTGCACTTAATGAAGGAAATAGAACGATTAAGAAAACGGACTTTATTGAGAAAATGTATCAGGAAAATCCGAGGGAAATGCAGATTTACCAGGCAGAGGAGCTGCCTTATAAAGTAGTTCCATTTAAAGAGGCAGAAGGTGAAATGTCTGCCGATACTGTGTTTTTATACCCACCGGGAATTCCGATGATTGTGCCGGGCGAGAGAATTACAAAACGTTTTATTCAAAATGTAGAAGAATGTTTAAAACTTGGTCTGCGCGTGGAAAGTTCCGTGGATATCACAGAAAAAATTCTAAAGATTGTATATTTTTAAAGACTATATTATACTAAATGAGGCAGGAAAAATGGGTAAAATATATT
>CAKRCJ010000011.1 GCA_934307185.1 uncultured Roseburia sp. | reverse complement strand
TTCCGGCACCGTAGTTTTGCGCAATAAATGTGGAGTAGGCATTTCCAAAATCCTGTACCGGCAGATAGGCAAAGGTATCAATTTTTACGGCGGCAGCAAAGGCAGCCATAACAATGGTGCCAAAGCTGTTGACCAGACCCTGCACTAACAGGATACCAAAGTTCATGACGGACTGCTGGATACAGGTCATGGAGGAAAGATTTAAAATTTCCTGCAATATTTTTTTATTAAATTTCAATTCTTCTTTCGAAGGCGCAAATTCTTTGCAGCAAATCAGTACGTATAAAGTAATTCCAATTCCGGCAACATACTGCGATAGAATGGTTGCAAATGCAGCTCCTTTAATTCCCCACGAAAATACTGCAATAAATAAAAGGTCAAGCCCGATATTTAAAATGGCGGAAATGGCAAGAAAAATAAGCGGAACAGTCGAATTTCCCAGTGCGCGGAGCAGGCAGGAGAAAAAATTGTAAAGTGAGGTTGCAAGCAGTCCAGCAAAAATAACGAGCAGATATTGCTTCATTCCGTCATGCACTTCAGCAGGAACCTTTAAAAAGCCAAGAATAGGCTCAGTAAAAAGATAAACGAGTGCATTTAAAATAACTGTGATAAGCATAATAAACAAAAAAGCATGTACAATGGAAATTCTTAAAGAGCTGTCGTCTTTCTGTCCGCGGTAGATGGAAAAAAGTGCACCGGAGCCCATGCAGAGCCCGAGAAAAATAGAAGTTAAAAATGTCATAAGCGTATAGGACGAGCCGACCGCAGCCAAAGCATTCCTGCCTAAAACACGTCCGACAATTAAAGTGTCTGCAATATTATAAAACTGCTGGAGCAGATTTCCGGCAATCATTGGAAGGGCAAATAAAATTAATGTTTTTGATATATTTCCTTTTGTAAGGTCGTGGTACATGTGAATTTTTGTAAGAGCGGGAAATCTATCTGCTCTTACAAATCCTCCTCATCTGTTAAAAATATATTTTGTAAAAATATGGTTCTTAATTATTTTTGCACACTGTGTGCGTTTCTATTTTACACCTTATGCAGAAAATGGCAAAGAAGAAGTTACGGCGTAAAAATCTTCGCATTGTGAGCATAAAAAAGTTGTGTTACAATGTGCGTGTATGCACAGAAAGAAAGCAAGGGTTAGTTTTTTTTGAAAGAATAAAAAATCCATTAAGACCCGGAAAGAAAAGAGAATTTTATGATAAAAGCAGAAAAACTATCTTATTCCTTCCCACAGAAGGATTTATACAATAAAGTATCATTTACATTAGAAGACGATGTACACTGCGCGTTCATTGGAACCAACGGTACGGGAAAAAGTACATTGGTTGACATAATATTACACCCGGACAATTATTTATATGATGGAAAATTAACGATTGATGTATCGGGAAAAATTGGCTATGTCAGCCAGTTCTATTCGTCGAATGAAGAAAAAGAAGTTACCGTTTTCGATTATTTAAGTGAAGAATTTGTCCGTCTGCAAAACGAAATCAATGAAATCTGCAATGCAATGGCAGAGACAGAGGAGTTAGACGAACTGATGGAGCGGTATCAGAATGTCATGGATGAATTTAATGCGATTGACGGTGATTTTTACGAGAGCAATATCCGCAAACAGTTAAAGCTTGCCAATTTAAAAGATTATGAAAATCAGCTTCTGACAAATTTAAGTGGCGGTGAGTTTAAGCTGGTACAGGTAATCCGCGAAATGATGATCTGCCCGAAGTTTATCATTATGGACGAGCCGGATGTATTTTTAGATTTTGAGCATTTGAATGCATTAAAAAACCTGATAAATTCGCACAAGGGAACGTTGCTTGTCATCACACATAACCGCTATCTGCTAAACCATTGCTTTGATAAAATCCTTCATTTGGAAAATGCCGAATTGCAGGAATTTGACGGCAGTTATATTGAGTACAACTTTACGCTGCTTCAGATGAAAATTGAGCAGCAGGAGCTTGCGGCAGCAGACATGGAAGAGATTGAGCGCAACCGTAAAATTGTGGAGCGGTTACGGAATGAAGCAACCAAAATTGACAGTGCGACGAAGGGAAGAAGCTTAAAGGCAAGAGTCTCTCTGTTAGAGCGTTTAGAGGCAAGAAAGACGAAGTCTCCGTTTGTTGACATAAAGCAGCCCAAAATAGAATTGCACACAGAGAATGAGATTACTTCCGAGGAAACAAAAAACACTTCGGATGTAATCTTAAATGTGGAAAATTACAGTGTGGCATTTGAACGGCAGATTTTAGAGGAAGTAACATTCTCTTTAAATGCCGGGGAAAAAGTTGCAATTGTAGGACCAAATGGAACCGGAAAAACAACTATTCTGCGGGATATTTATAAAAATGAAAATCAGGCGGTTTCGATTGCACCACAGACAAAGGTGGCATATCTTTCACAGATGCACGGAGAAGTGTTTGATGAAAAAGCAACCGTGCTTAAAAATTTCGAAGACGCCGGTTTTGAAAAAGAGGATGAAATCGTCAGCTATTTAAAAACATATGGCTTCGAGGAGGAGCTTTGTTATAACCGTGTCGAAAATCTCTCCGGCGGTGAGAAAAACCTGTTACAGCTTGCAAAAATCGCACGAATGAATGCGGACTTGCTTTTGCTTGATGAGCCGACCAGCCATCTTGATACCTATTCACAGCTTGCGCTGGAACAGGCAATCGAAAAATACGACGGTGCGGTTTTAATGGTGTCCCATGACTTTTATACGGTTGCAAACTGTATGGATTATGTGCTTTTTGTCGAGGAGAAAAATCTGCGCAAAATGAGTATCCGTAAATTCCGGAAGTTAATCTATGCAGACCATTTTGACAAAGATTATCTGGAATTAGAGCAGAAGAAAAAAGAGACAGAAAATCGTATTGCATTTGCGCTGCAGGCAGGAAAATTTGAAGAAGCCAAAAAATACTGTGACGAGCTTGAGAAAATTATCCGGAAAATGTTGTGAAAAATAAAAGAGACGCATCGTTGGATGAGAGAAAACTGTATGAGGAGGAGCGGAGACTTTTCTATGTCGGGGTGACAAGGGAAAAAAAGCTGATTGCGTGAGCCGTAATAAAGTGTCATAAATCGAAAAAATGTGTTATTTAAAATAGAATTCCTGATTTGTACAATAAAATAGAGATGGTTTACCCAAGTGATGGGAGAAAAGAGCAGAAGATGAAAATATTATTAGTGGATGATGAAAGGACAGAGCGTGAAGGAATTCGATTTTTAATGGATAAGTTTCACTTTGAACTGGAGGTGGCAGAGGCGTCAAACGGAAAACTGGCGATGGAATATATGCAGAAACATGCGGATGTAGACATTCTTCTTACAGATGTAAAAATGCCATATATGGATGGTCTGGAGCTTTCCAGGTATGCAAAGGAGAATAGACCGGATGTAATTATTATTATATTCAGCGCTTACAGTGAGTTTGATTATGCGAAAAAGGCATGTGAGGTAAATGCGGTGAACTATCTGTTAAAGCCAATTGAGGTGGACGAGTTTAAACAGGTGATGGAGCATGTAATTTCCTTGTGTGAACAGAAAAAGCAGTGGAGAGAGCAGAAAGAAAATCTTCTGGTCGCAGATAAAAAGCTGTTATTGTACAGACTTTTTAATTCGAAAGATGCTGTGACGGAAATTATTGAAAAATTAAAGGAATATCAGATTAACCTGGAAAATAAGTACATTTGTTTTGTCAGCATTGAGACGAGAAATAATTATTTTGAACTTTATGAGGAAAGCTTTGAAATGCTTTTAAAGCGCAATATGAAGCTGAAATATGAACAGATAGATTTTTATCCGAACCAGATTTATCTGATGATTTATAGCAGTGAGCCAATCGAGGAGCGGAGTGTAGAAAATTCCATCCGGCTTGTGTATGCAAGTCTGTTAGAGGAAAAAGCGGAAATGCCGTCCATTATTGTCGGAACCGGATTTTTTGGAATGAAAGACTTTAACAGCCGGGTAAAGGAGATGGAGGAGGTCAGAAAAGATACGTTCAGCTATTTTTCCGGTGTGATTTATACCGCGCAGAAAGCGGCGAGGGACACAGGAACGCTCGAGGAGACAATGCAGATGAAGGACAGTATCTTCCGGAGCATTGAGGATGAAAATATGCCTGCGGTGGAGGAGCAGATGCTCGTCTATTTAAAGCGGCTGGAGCATGAGAAGTCGTCGAGTGCCTTTTATGCAAAGTATCTAATTTTAGATATTGTAAAGGCGATTTACCAAAAGTACGGAATTTATAATCAGGGCATGATTATGCAGACAGCAGACGATATTATGAACAGCAATGACCTTCAGAAGGTAGGGGAGGTTGTATCAAAAGTAATCCATGAAATCACTGTCTCACAGAAGCAGAGCCTACCGGATACAAGCCTTACGGTTTCGGAGATAAAGAAAGTCATTAAAAATGAGTACATGAAGGACATTGGACTGGAGGAGATAGCAGAGAGGGTGTGCCTGACAGCGTCTTATGTCAGTTTCGTTTTTAAGAAGGAGACGGGGTACAATCTGGTGAAGTATCTTACCGATTACCGCATGAAAAAGGCAAAGGAGCTGTTAGAGGAGAGCAACTGGAAAATTGTCGATATCGGAAAAGCCTGCGGTTACACAAACCAGCCGTATTTTAATAAACTGTTTAAAAATTATTATGGCGTAACACCAAAACAGTACCGGGAACAAAAATAAGAGAGGGTGGGAAAATTGAAGAAGATGTGTAACTGGTTTATCCATAAAGCATCCATGCAGAAAAAGCTTTTGATAAGCTATATGATTTTAGTGTCCATCCCTCTGCTTATATTGGGGATGCATTCCTTTTCTGCGGCAAATAAAAATCTTTTTAAACAAACAGAAGAGACGATGGATAATAATTTAAACCGCATGTGTCAGGAAGCAGATGCTATTTTTCAGCGGGAGATGGATTTTACAAAATATCTTGCCTACAATCTGGAATTCCGGGAGACACTAGAGCAGAATGCATACAACGGGAGTGCAATTGCGCAGAGCTTAAACAAGACGGTAGAGCCGGTATTCTGGTATTTTATCACAAGTGATGAAAATTTAAAAATGATAAAAATTGTAACGCCTTATACCTCTGCGGACATTGGTTCTTTTCTGGAGTCGTCGCAGGCTTACGAGGATACACAATGGTACAGAAGGCATGAAAAAGATTTTAATACTGAATGGACAGTGGAGGAGGACGGAAAGCTCTATGCGACAAGAACCATTTTAGATACGGCGACAACAAGTCGGAGAATAGGTGTGTTGCGGGCTGAATTTTATTTGAACCGGATGTTAGAGCCGTTTGATACGATGGATTACCTCGATAATGGAATTATCATAAAGGACGGGGACAATCAGGTGATCTACACAAAGACAGTTGCGGATGACGAGCTTCAGAAAAAAATAGAAGCATATATTGACGGGGAGCAGGAAGAGCAGTCTGTCTCGGATAAGGAATACATATTAAAAGAAGCTTCACTGGAAAAGGTAGACTGGAAAATTTATTATTTTATTGACCGCAACACCATATCGGAGCAGATTTATTCGATTATTGTATCTACAATTGTAATTGTTATGGTTTGCGTTGTGCTGATACTCATTGCTATTGGCATTCTTTCCCGGGTAATCAGCCAGAGAATTTTAAAGTTACAGGATCAGGCGGAACGCATTGCGGACGGAGATTTGCAAAATCCATGTCATACGGCAGACACGGACGAGGTTGGTATGGTTACAAACAGCCTTGGCAGAATGACCGTCCAGTTAGATACAATGATTAATGAAGTCTACAAGATTGAGATTGAAAAAAAGGAGTCTGAATTAAAGGCATTGCAGGCGCAGATGAACCCGCATTTTCTGTATAACTGTCTCTCTGGCATTAAATGGAAAGCATTAAAAAAAGGGGACGATGACATCAGTGAAATCACGGGACTTCTGGCAAAATTTTATCGCACTGCATTAAACAACGGACAGCAGATTACAACGGTAAAGAGCGAGCTGGAAAATATCCGGGCATACATTGAGATACAAAAGAAAATGCATGAGGAGCCGTTTGAGGTGGAATACAGAATTGACGAAAATGGGCTGGAATGCTGTATGCCGAATTTTCTGCTCCAACCACTTGTGGAAAATGCGGTGAAACACGGCATTGATTATATGGAGGAGCCGGGAACCGGAAAAATAATTGTGCAATTTGAAAAAGAACCGGGAATGCTAATTTTTTCCATTTACAATAACGGTCCATTGATTGAGCTTGAGATGGTGGAAAAGCTGTTGAATGAGCAGGGAAAGGGCTATGGAATTCATAATATTAAAGAGCGATTGGAGTTATATTATGGCGGCGCCGGCGAAATAAAGGCGAATGTCACCGGAGGGGAATATACCTGTTTTACGGTAAAAATTCCGGATGCACTGCCAAAAGAAAATTGCAGATAGAAATACATGAAAAAGTATTACTTTTCGAAAGAAAGTAATATTTTTTTCTTTTCCGTGAAAAGGTATGATAAATATATCAAAAGGAAAGAGAAAAACTTCTGTTGCTGAGGGCAGAGGTATTTTTCACAAAATAAGGAGGAAAAAGGTATGAAAAGAAAAGTTTTAAGCGTATTATTATGCGCGGCTATGACACTTGGGGTAGTAGCGGGATGTGGAAGCACATCCGATACGGAAAGCGGGAACCTGGCTGATAGCAGGACAGATACTACGGAGTCTGCAAAGGAAGAAAAGGGGGATGCTTCCGATAAGGTGACAATCCGTATGTCTTACTGGAACAGTGAAGATACAGTGCAGGCAATGCTCGACTATCTTGCCGAAGCAGTTCCAGAGGTGGAGATTGAATATCAGTTTATAGACAATTCCAACTATGACACCATTATTGATACGCAGCTTTCCGCAGGGGAGGGACCGGATATTATCTGCGAGTCACCGGGTTCTGCATTAAAACATGCAAAGCTGGGATATCTGGAAGCTTTAAATGATTTGGCATCCAATTATTCCACCGCAGGCACAAGCGTGTACGGATATGATGGAAGCACTTACGCACTTCCGGGAATTAGCTGGTTTGAAGGAATTTATTACAACAAAGAAATTTTTGAGGAAAATAATATTGAACTGCCAAAGACATTTGATGAATTTCTGGATGTCTGCACGAAATTTGAGGATGCGGGAGTGACTCCTATTGCGGCAGGCTTAAAATCATGGGAGCCGTTGTTAAAGAGCTCTATGGCATTTGTCACAGCAGAGTATCTCTCTACAGATGAGGGAAAAGGCTTTGGCGAGGCATACCGCAACGGCGAGGTGACAATGGACGGTACATGGAACCCATATGTGGAGACATGGTCCAAGTTGATTGATAACGGTGTATACACAACTGATATGACAGGCATAGACCATGACCAGGCATTAGAGCAGTTTGCAACCGGCGGCGCAGCAATGTTCTGCTCCGGTCCTTGGGATTATGACGCAATTATGGAGAAAAATCCGGATTTACAGCTTGATATGATGCCTTTCTATGGAACAAAAGAGAGCGCAGGCTGGTTAATCGGTGGTCCTGGATGTGGATTTGCGGCAAATGCTTCTTCTAAAAATCTTGATGCAGTTATAAAAGTTCTCTCCGCAATTTCAACTGCTGAAGGACAGACCGCTTTATGGCAGAACAATCAGGGAGGCTCCTCCTACTTAAACGGAGTGGAATTTGAGCTTCCAGAAGCATACACAAGTGTTGCAGGCGCATTGGCAGCAGGAAATGTTTACTGCCCATGGAATGAATGGGGTGCTGCGGCAGGTGCACATGAGACATACGGAACCGAGATGCAAAGCTATCTGTTAGGTTCACAGGATTTATCAACAACGTTACAGAATGTTGACGCTGCTGTTTCAGAGTTATTATCGAAATAGACAAGAATGCAGGGAAGATGCCTCAAACTCAGCAATGAGGCTGGGTTTGGGGCTCTTTTTCTGCCTTTTTCCAGAAAGGAAGATAGGTTTTATGAAGAAAAAACAGAAAAAAAGAGAATGTGGCTCCCTTGGAAATTATTTTGCACTGTTTATTGTACCGGCGCTTTTGATTTATATTATCTTTAGTATTTTGCCGTTTATGTATACCATTTTTTACAGCTTTACGGATTACACGGATATGAACCCGGTCAACCTGCATTTTGTCGGATTACAGAATTATCTGAAAGTATTTCAGACGCCGCTTATGCGTATCGCAATAAAAAATTCTCTTATTTATGCGGTGTTGTTAACCGGATTTCAGGTGATATTAGGACTTCCGATTGCAGCTATCTTAAATAAAAAATTAAAGACAAGAAATCTGCTGCGTGCAGTTTACTTTTTTCCGGCGGTGTTCAGCTCGTTAATTATCGGTTACTTATGGAATTTTATTTTATCGTCCTCGGATTACGGACTGGTCAACAATCTGCTTCACCAGCTCGGATTTGGTACGATTAACTTTTTTACAACAAACCGTGCACTGTTCTCAGTTATTTTCACACAGATTTGGCAGTGGACCGGCTGGGCGATGGTAATTTTCCTTGCAAATCTGCAAAGCATCTCGCCGGAGCTATATGAGGCAGCACAGATTGATGGGGCGAACGGAAAGCAGAGCTTCTTTAAGATTACACTTCCGTTGATGTGCCCATCGGTAAAAATTATTGTGGTAACCGGATTAATCGGTGGCATGAAAGCATTTGATGCAATTTATTCCATGACCTCCGGTGGTCCTGGAAATGCAACGGAAACGGTTATGACAGTTATGATGAAAAAAGGTATTTCCGACGGATTTTATTCGGTTGGTTCTGCCTTTGGTGTGTGCTTCTTTATTATTGTGTTAATTATCAGCGGTATCACGACAAAAATAATGGGAAAATGGGGGGAGGCTATCTCATGAGAAAACAAAAAGGCAGTGATAAAGGTGTCAGCAAAAAAGAGAGAAGGGGACTGGTTATCACAGAAATTTTTATGATACTTCTGGCGGCGGTTTGGTTTCTTCCGATTTACTATCTGATTGTGACAACCTTCAAAAATCCACAAGAGGCAACACAGCACCCATTAGGGCTTCCGAAGGTGTGGGTGTTCCAGAATTACATAGATGCATTTGTCAATATGGAGTATCCGAGAGCACTGTTTAACACATTAAAAATAACGGTGCTTGCGGTGGCGATTATTGTGCTTGTCACATCCATGGCGGGATACGCGCTTGCGAGAACAAAATCGAGATGGGGAAGCCGTATTTTCTTACTGTTTCTGGCAGGGCTGGTTGTGCCGTTTCAGATGAATATTGTCAGCCTGTTTAAAATCGTAAAAAGCATTGGGCTGATGAACACAGCATGGGCGGTTATTCTGGTCGATGTTGCGATTAATGTTCCGCAGGGTATTTTTCTTTTCAAAGAGTTTGTGGAGTCCACTATCCCGAAGGAGCTTGAGGAAGCGGCGGAAATTGATGGCTGTTCTGTGATACGCAAATTTTTTGTCATTGTTCTGCCATTGTTAAAACCAGTTATCGCGACGGTTGTAATTCTTGTTACGCTAAATGTCTGGAATGAATTTATGACACCACTCCTGTTTTTGCAGAGCCGCGAACAGGATGTCATCTTACAGGAGGTATCTAGAAATATCGGGCAGTTTTCGACAGACTGGACGGCATTATTTCCAATGTTAATGTTAGGAGTTGCGCCGCTTATGATTTTCTATATTTTTATGCAGAAATATATTATTGCAGGTGTTTCTGCAGGGGCAGTGAAAGGCTAGGTGGAACAGATGAGGCAGGGGAAGCTGAATGAAAAAATAAAAAATATTATGGTGATTGTGCCGCACGAGGATGATGAGATACTCCTTGCGGCAGGCGTTATGGAGCAGGCGGTGGAACAAAAAATCGGTGTCCATGTCGTCATGGCGGGGAACGGAGATTATGAAGGATGTGACGAGATAACCGGAAGTGTCCGTCTTCCAGAGACATTAAAGGGTTTGAGTGTGTTGGGAATACCGGAAAGAGATGTGACATTTTTAGGATATGCGGATACCGGAATGGATAAAAAGGAGAGCTTTCTTCATCAGTTATATGATGAGACGGACGAAAACCGCGTGCACTGTTCGCACTGTTCAAACCACACTTACGCGCTTTCCGGGAAAAAGGATTATCATACGGAAAAATATGGAAAGCCAGCTTTGTATACCAGGAAACATTTTAAACAGGACTTAGGGGAAGTCATTCTGGAAATACGGCCGGACATTATTTTTACGACCGCAGAGTATGATATGCATGGGGACCACAGCGGACTTTTGCTTTTTATCAAAGAGATACTGCGGGAGCAGAAGGATTATGTGCCGGTTTTATTGTCCGGTGTGGTACATTCGAATGCAGGGGATGAAAACTGGCCGAACCGTTCCGCAGAGAGGAAAAATATCTGGGATTACGCAAAGGGGGCGGACCGTATGGAAGCCTTTTTGTGCCCAAAGGATTTTGATGAGGGACTGCTTAAATGGGCGGACCGGATAAGTTTTTCGGTTCCGGCGGATATGAGGGCATTGGATTTTTCGAAAAATAAAAAAGCCTGTGCGCTTGCATGTCACAAAAATGCAATTAAGGAAGATGCGGTAGAGTTTTTATATGCGTTTATAAAATCAGAAGAATTATTCTGGGAAATTAAATTGAAAGAGGAGTGAGTGAGGATGGAATTTAAGGAGCCGATTTATCCGGTAGAGCAATGGGAGATTACAGAGACAGAATTTAAGCGGGAGAACAACTATCGGAATGAGACGACATTCGCATTGTCAAATGGTTATATCGGAACGAGGGGAACCTTCGAGGAAGCATATCCGTTTGATGTGGATACCGGACTGGAGGGAAATTTTGTCAACGGATTTTATGAGAGTGAGCATATCCGGTATGGGGAGGCAAATTTCGGCTCTCCATTACTGAGCCAGTCTCTTCTAAATCTCCCGAATATGAAAGAAACCCATGTCATCTTAGATGGGGAGGAGTTTACCATGGAGCGTGGAGCCGTAAAGGAATATGCGCGAATTCTCCACATGAAGGATGGTATTCTGGAGAGAAAGCTGGTGTGGACATCACCGGATGGAAAAATTACGGAAATCCGTATTTACCGGCTCGTCTCGTTTGCAAGAAAAAATATTATGGCAGTCCGTTATCAGGTGAAGCCGGTAAATTATTGTGGAAAAGTGGAATTTGTATCCAAATTGCAGGCGGATGTGGAAAATCACACAAGAAAAACCAATCCAATTGTGGATTACGGACCGTTTGGAAGGAGACTTATTCAGGATAAGGTGGCGGCAGAGCAGAATACTTTTTATTATGAGGGAACAACAAAAGGAAGTAAGCTGACGGCTGCCTGCGGAAGTTTACATGAACTGTGGCACGGTGACAGAAGGGAGAAAGAAACTGTGTGGCAGGCAAAAGCGGGAGAACTGGATGCGGTCGTGTCTGTGGCAGTTAACACAGAAAAAGGAGAGTGTATCACACTGGATAAATTTATGTGCTACACGACAAGTCTTGATATAAAAAAAGAAGATTTGGAGCAGTTTGTGCAGGAGGAGCTTGCGGCGGCTGAAAGCGACGGATTTGAGAAGCTGGAACAGTTACAGAAAGAGTATATGCACAACTTCTGGAAAACGGCGGATGTTGAAATCAAAGGAAATGAACAATTGCAGCAGGGACTTCATTTTAATCTGTTCCATATTATTCAGGCTGCCGGAAGGGACGGAAAAACCGGCATGGGAGCTAAGGGACTGTCTGGAGAAGGTTATGAGGGACACTATTTCTGGGATACCGAGATGTATGTGCTTCCGGTTCTTATTTTTACGGAACCGGAGACGGCAAGACATTTGCTGGATTACCGTTATCAGACATTAGATGCGGCGAGGGACAGGGCAAGAATTTTAGGTCATATGAAAGGTGCGCTTTATCCGTGGAGAACAATAAACGGGCAGGAGGCATCTACCTATTATCCGCTCGGAACAGCCCAGTATCATATTAATGCGGACATTGCCTATGCACTTTCTTTGTATCTGCAAGTGACAGGAGATGCACAGTATTTAATCGAAAAAGGAGCAGAAATCCTCATTGAGACAGCCAGAGTATGGGCGGATGTCGGTTCTTTTGCGGAATGCAGGGACGGAAAATACTGTATCTGCGATGTGACGGGACCGGATGAATACAATGTGCTTGTCGATAATAATTTTTACACTAATCTTATGGCGAGGGAGAATTTAAGGGACGCAGTGCATGCAGTGGAGTACATGAAGGAGCATGCGCCGGAACAGATGGAGCGCCTTGCAGATAAGCTTGATTTCTCGGAGGAGGAGGTGACGCTTTGGAACGAAATTATTGAAAAAATGTATTTTCCGTATGACAAAGAGCGGAAAATTTATCCAATGGATGATGGATTTATGATGCGGAAACCGTGGGATGAGTCAAAAATACCGCCGGAGAAAAGAGCATGGCTTTATGAAAATTATCACCCGTTGTTTATCATGCGTCACAGGATGTCAAAGCAGGCGGATGCGATATTGGGAATGTATCTGCACAGTGATTTGTTCTCAGAGGAGGAAATCAGAAGAAATTATGACTTTTATCAGGAGGTGACATTGCATCACTCATCCCTGTCGACCTGCATTTTTGGAATTGTGGCATGTGACATCGGTTATCTAGACGAGGCGTATCAGTATTTTTCACAGTCAGCGCGGATGGATTTGGATGATTACCATAATAATTTTTATGCGGGAATTCATGCTGCAAATATGGCAGGAACTTGGCAGGCAATTGTAAATGGATTTGCAGGGGTGCGCTGCCAGAAAGGCGTTCTCCGGTTTAAACCGGTTATCCCGAAACAGTGGGAGGAATATGCATTCCGTCTGAAATTTAAGGGTGCCCTTTTGGAGGTGCGTGTCTCAAAAGAGGAGGCAAAATTCACTTTAGTGGAAGGAGATGCGGTTTCTTTCATGGTTTGCGGCAAAGAGGTCACATTAAAGAGTAGGGAAAGTTATAGACACATAGAATAAGGAGAAAGGCATGGACAGAAAATATAAAGCAATTTTTTTTGACTGGGACGGAACAGCAGTTATATCGCGGATGGCACCGGTGGAAGAAGCAGTAAAAGTGATGAAACCGCTGTTGCAGCAGGGAAAAAAGCTTGTCATTGTAAGTGGCACGACATATGACAAAATAGCGGGCGGAAAGCTCCATACATATTTTACCGGGGAAGAACAGGAAAATTTATTTTTCGGACTGGGAAGAGGAGCGTTTAATTATCAGATAATAGACGGAAAACCGGAAATTTTTTCAGCGGTGCTGCCAGATAGGAATGGACTGCTTAAAATTCACGATATCTGTTATGGCATACATAAAACGTTGCTGTGCCAGTACAATTTGCCGACGGACATCGTATTTAGCCGCCCGAATTACTGCAAAATTGACCTTATGGTGGAAAACGACAGAGGAGACCAGCTTTTTATGCAGGGGGATGAGGTGGCATATCTGCGAAGCGTCCTAAAACAGCATGGAATAGAAAACGGATTAAAGGAGCTGATTTCCGTTGCAGAAAAAACAGGGGAGGAGTTCGGACAGAAAGTGTCTGCAACCTGTGATGCAAAATATCTTGAGGTTGGAATTTCCTGCAAGAGTGATAATGTAGATGTTTTTCTTGAAAAATTTAAAACGGAAGGCATTACGGCAAACGACTGCTGTTTCTGGGGAGATGAATTTGTGGAGATTGAGCAGGGAATGTTTGGAAGTGACAGCTTTATGCGGACAGAAAAATCAAAAAGTGGAGATTTCTTTGATGTGTCTGACATTGAGGGAAACAGACCTAAAGATGTTGTGGTGACTGGCGGTGGAGTGGAAACTTTTCTGGATTTTTTAAGACGGCAGGCGTGATTTTAGAAGAAAATAGGGCAGAAGCATTTTGTTGTTTACCGGGAAAAATCTCCGGATGACTTTCTGACAGAATATTGTGTACTTGACATATGTATTGTTTGTATTATAATTATTAATACAAACAATACATATTTTTTTTGCTATTATGATTAGGATTGGGGTGTAAAAATCCTATTAGGAGAGGAGGCGGTTCATTTGGTTATTTCCATTAATGAAATGTCGGAAATTCCGATTTATCAGCAAATCCGTAATCAGATTGTGCAGGGAATTTCAGACGGAAGGCTTGCACCGGGAGAGCAGTTACCTACGGTGCGTGGGCTTGCAGAGGAAATCGGAATTAACTCCATGACGGTCAATAAGGCATATGCACTGTTAAAGCAGGAGGGTTATATTTACGCTGACAGAAGAAGCGGTGCGCGGGTGCGCAAAGAATTCGCAGGGACAAAGGAGCTTTCCAAAAAGTCAGAGGAATTATTGCAGCAGATTATTTCAGAGGCGAAAGTCAGTGGAATGACGAAGGAAGAATTTTTTGAAATCTGCGAGAAATTATTTTGACAAGAAAAGCAAATTTGCAGAGAAAGCAAGAGATACCGGAACAGAAAAAGAAATATAACCGGCAGTTAAAAATAGCACAAAGTCAGAGAAGGGGGACAACAACCTATGATAGTAAATATCTTAATGTTTGTAACAGTGTATCCGCTCAATTTTATTTTTTAGTTTATTTTCCGCAGTCAGTATCAATATAAAAATGGCTGCCTGTTTGCGGTAGATATGAGCCCGGAGTGGATAAAAGAGGACGAGGTGAAGGCGGTTGTGGAAAAGTTTAAAAGAGAAATGAGAAACTATTTTCTGTTTCTTGCAATTGTCCCGTTCAGCTGTCTGCTCACAAACTATGTTTCCATTCAGCTTACGATTTGGATGTTCTGGATATTAGCAGTCATCATTTTACTTTGCCTGCCGTTAGTCCATGCAAACAATGCATTGAAAAAGTGGAAAATGGAACATTTTCTGTATGAGGATGTGGAGGTTGAACGGCGCATCGAATTAAAATCCATCGGAAAAATCAGAAGGGTGAAATTCCTGCCTTTTTTTGTGCCGAATATGCTTACATTCCTTGGGGCGCTTGTTCCGATAATGGCAGGATTTTTGTTTCCGGATTTAAACAAAAATGTGGAATTAAGCAGTGTAAGCGGGCTTTGCATCTGTATGTGGTTATGTGGACTGGCGCTTACCGCAGGTGCAGTCTGGATGGACAGACAGCCGGTGACGGTCATAAGCAGGGAAAGTGATATTAATTTAAACTACACAAGGGCAAAGAAAAATGCCTGGAAAAATTTCTGGCTGGCAGTGCTGTGGGTAAATGCTGCATTTGTCGGAGTGATTTTAGCAGCAGCATTTCTCGTACCGGATACCGGAAAAATGATTTTGGCAGGCACAGTCGGATATGCAGTGCTTACATTGGTGTTAAGTTTTCCGTTGATGTATCAGTTACAGCGGATAGAAGCCGCTTATCAAAAAAAGAGGGAATTAAACGGGAACGTAAATGATGACAGACACTGGATTGGCGGAATACTGTATTATAATCCGGCGGACCGGCGGACAATGGTACCGAAAAAAGTCGGAATAGGAACAACAACAAATCTGGCAACACCGGCGGGAAAAGCATTTGAGATTTTTTCCATACTCTGTCTGGTCATAGCAGTTCCTGCAATGTGCATCTGGCTGATTATGTTAGAGTTTACACCTATCAGACTTCAGGTGGAAAATGAGACGCTTTATGCAAAGCATCTGAATGTAGAATATGAGATTGACGTGAAGGATATAAAAAATTTAGAAACTATCACAGAACTGCCAACATGGAGTAAATCCAGCGGAACGGCAATGGATACATTGGAAGAAGGAACCTTTTTTATCCGGAATGTAGGAAAATGTGAAGTGTTTTTAAATCCGGAGAATACGGAATTTTTGCATTTTACAGCGGATGGAACAGACTACTATATGAGTGGATTTGATGATGAGCAGACGAAAGAGATTTATGAGTTATTAAGCTATAAATGAGAAAATAAAGTATAATATGGCTTTACAGTACGGACAAAATAGTACAATATTTTAAATTCTCTTATTTATTGTAATAATGAGTGAAAAATGATTGTTTAGAAAAAAACAGAAGAAACAGAAAGGTTTTAAACAGATAAGATATGAAATTTTACATGGCACCGATGGAGGGATTAACCGGATATATTTACCGAAACGCATATCAGAAATATTTCCATGATATTGACCGGTATTTTACCCCGTTTATTACAAATAAAAAACTGGATTTTAAGGCATTGAACGACATTAATCCGGAACATAATAAAGGAATGGAGGTAGTACCACAGATTTTAACTAATCAGGCGGAGGATTTTATCTCCATTACAAAGCAGTTGAAACAGTATGGCTATAATGAGGTGAACTTAAACCTTGGCTGTCCGTCAGGAACGGTGGCTGCAAAAAACAGGGGCGCAGGTTTTCTTGGTGTACCGGAACAGTTAGAGCAATTTTTAGACCAGATTTTTACAGAATGTGACTGCAAAATTTCCATTAAGACGAGAGTTGGAAAAGATGCACCGGACGAGTGGGGGCGCATACTTGCCCTTTATGAGAAATACCCGTTGTCGGAATTAATTGTGCACCCGAGAATACAGAAAGACTTTTATAAATATACACCGCGTATGGAACAGTACCGGTATGTGGCAGAGCACAGCTGCCATTCACTTTGCTATAACGGAGATATTCATTCGGCAGAAGCTTATGAAAAGCTGCGGCTGGAATTTCCGGATACAGACAAAGTTATGCTTGGCAGGGGTATTTTACAAAATCCGGGACTGGTGGGAAAACTGCGAGGAGTAGAAAAATCCGGATATAAAACCGCACAGGGCAGCAGCGGGCCGGATAAACAGACATTCCGTGCGTTTCATGATATGGTCTGTGACGGTTATAAGGGAATTATGTCTGGCGACCGCAACACGTTATTTAAAATGAAAGAGCTGTGGTGTTACATGAGTAAAAGCTTTACAAATCCGGAAAAGTATTTAAAGAAAATCAAAAAAACAGAACGTCTGGCGGAGTATTATGTGATCGTAGATGCATTGTTCCGGGAGCAGGAGTTGTTAAGCTTATAGCCGGATTCTTTTTACTTCATAGCCGGTATCCGTCAATTCCAAAATGGCAATACTCTTTCCATCTCCACGGTCAGAACTTGCACTTCCGGGATTGATGAAAATTTTTCCATAGCGGTCATAGTGCGTGAATACATGTGTGTGACCGAAAATAACAAAATCAGCGTCAGTCAGGTCAAAAGGCAGGTCTGCTTTATTGTGGGCGAGAAAAAACAGTTTTCCGCCTATCGGCACGGATAAAAATTCGTGCAGATAAGATGCCCATTCGCCATGGTCGCAGTTGCCGCGGACGGCATACATTGGAATGCCACAGTTCTGGAATTTATTATAAGTGCGTTCATCATCAAAATCACCGGTGTGAATGAGATAGTCGCAGTCTTTAATATTGTCAAATAATTCATTGCGGCTGATGCCGTGTGTATCGGAAATTAATGCGATTTTCATGGAAAACGTTCTCCTTATCGTTGTTTACATATATTAGCAATTACCTTGCGCTCATTATATCGTGATTACATCACTCAATAATATCGCCGTTCGTCAAATGCAAATAAATTTGCATTTCCCTCACTTGCGCTCATTATATCATAGATTGCTTGTAATATAAATAACGGTAAAAATTGTAAAATTTTCCCAGTTGAAAAATTTTCTCATTCATAGTACAATGCAATTGTTATATGACTGACGGAAAAAGTGGGGTTTACCACGTGAAGTATAACAAAAGAATGCCGACCGTCTGGGCGAAGAGTCCAGACGTGCGGTTCTTTTT
>CAKRCJ010000010.1 GCA_934307185.1 uncultured Roseburia sp. | reverse complement strand
GAAATAATACCGGATACTGGTTCAGCCACTGTGCACAGATTTCCGGGTATTTTGAAATTTCCAATCCCTCGAACAGCTTTCTGCTGTCTTTTGTTATGTCAAAAAAATTGGCAAGCATACTCATGCCAAGCGTCTTTCCGAAACGTCTGGGGCGGGTAATCAAAGTCACTTCTGCAATTTCTTTTCCCAATAAATCACTTAACAGACAACTTTTATCTATATAGTAATATCCATCTTCTCTGATTTTTGAAAAATCAGAAATCCCTACTGGAATATTTATTTTTTTCATTAAATAATTCCTTTCCATAAATAATATTTAATGTATTATACCATAACTATACCCATTCTTTAATGACACGCATAACAAATAAATTTATTATAAAATAACTTTTACTTTGAAAAACAACAAATCTTTTATATAAAAACCTGCATTAAATGCTTACTTTCTTTTGTTCATTGCCCTCTTTTTATCAAAAAATTTTATTACAAAATGCCCCACCAGAACAACTACCAATACTATTATTGCTACAAATACGACTAATACTATTGTAACAGCAGCATCTAACGCAAAGCTTTTAGTCACTTTCCATTCTTTTCCTAAACAAAAAATACACAATAGTAGTCCTATTAACATTGATATCGCTGGCTTAATTAGGTCATTAAATATTATACTTAATGTAGAATTAATACAAAATTCCTTATCTTTAAAAAGACACTTTAAACATATCAATACAAATAATACAACAAAAAAAGTATATGGCATATCAAACTGTTCATAATTGTTAACGGAGCGCCAATATACAAAAGCCAATATCAACGCTGATACTACTATATCATATATAAAAAGAAATACTTCTTTTATTGCTGAATATTTATTTTTCTTTTCTTCATTTTTAGATATTACAACTAATTTTTCTCTTAGTTCCTTATTGACTATTTTTAATTCATCATTCTCTTGTTTTAGTTTTCTGTTTTCAGATTGTACTTTTTCCAATCGTGTTTTTTTATCAGACATTTTTTTCTCCATTGTTTGCATTGTTGAATTTCCTCACCCTTCTACCACCAATTATACTCCTATGGGTATATATTTAGCAACGAAAAAGACCACCCAGTAATTTTTCCTGAGGTATCCCTCAGACTGCCAGATAGTCTTTTTCTATGGTATATTTTTATAAAGGAAAAAGGAATTAACAAAATATTTAAGCCTGCTCAATATAATCTTCTACAGTTTCCTGCACTAGAATTTTATTATCTGTATCACAATGTCCTTGCTGGACTCTTATAACAATAACTTTTTTCTCATAACCAAACTTATTGACTTTCGGACATTACGGTTTTATACTAAACGTTGCTTTCGGAAGGAAATTTCCTTATTATTGTGGATATTCCTTTGGAGGGCTGTGTTTTTTTCTAATAAAAAACATGAACTGTTTCATAAATCTGCACAGGAATAAATTTATTTAACAAAGGGATTTTACTATGATAAGAAGAATAAAAAATTTAGCGATTATCACACTCAGCATTGTCATTATGGCAATTGGTGTGTACTTTTTTAAGTTTCCAAACAATTTCTGTTTTGGCGGTGTCACCGGCGCTGCTGTCGTGTTTGCAGAAATCACTCCGCTGTCTGCCAGTACCTTTTCCTTTATCGTAAATATGGCACTTTTGATTTTGGGCTTTATTTTTCTCGGAAAAGGCTTTGCACTTAAAACAACTTATGCAACGGTGCTGCTGTCTGCTCTTTTACTTTTTTTTGAAAAAGTACACCCATTAGAGCACCCATTATCCAATGAACCGATGTTAGAGCTTGTTTTTGCCATTGCACTGCCTGCGATTGCATCTGCACTTCTTTTTTATGAGGGAGCTTCCAGTGGCGGTACGGACGTTGTTGCAATGATTGTGAAAAAATATACACATGTAGAAGATATCGGCATTGCACTTTTCATCACCGATTTAATTATGATTATCATTGCCTGCTTCGTGTTTGATATCAAAACAGCCCTTTATTCCTTTGTTGGTCTGACGTTAAAGTCTTTTCTGATTGATGCAATTATCGAAAATATTATGCTGCGCAAATCGGTCATGATTACCTGTGATGAAAAGGATTTAATCTGTCATTTCATCACGGAGGAATTAAATAAAAGCGCCACAATCGTCAATGCAAAGGGCGCTTATACAAACGAGGACAAATATTTAATTTTTACAACGCTGACAAGACAACAGGCGGCTGCCGTCAGAGCTTTTATCCATGAGCATCACTTAAAAGCATTTATCTCCATGTCGAGCACGAGTGAGGTTTTTGGAAAAGGATTTACTTCTATTTAATCTTTGGAACAAAGCTTTCCCGCCCCTCCTACCGCAAATGTATTCTATGCGACTGTCAGGCGCAGGAATGTGCCCGTTCCCGAAAACACAGTGTTGATGAAATGTTCTTTAAAATTATGGAAATGATTGAAAGTAATATTTCCTGACTAAGATACATGCATATGTAAATACTTCTCCTTCGTGGCAAGTCCGCCACGGATATGACGTTCGGATTTATTGACATCTAACACTTTTCGTGTCTCATGCGCCATGGAAGCATTAATCTTTTCCAGGCGCTCCGTTACATCCTTATGTACCGTCGACTTCGAAATCCCGAAATGCTTTGCCGCCTGTCTCACTGTTGCGTTGTTGTCGATGATATATCTTGCGATTTCAACCGCTCTCTCTTCAATATAACCTTTCAAAAAAATTCCCCCGCAATACTTGTTTTTACATTGTATGCAGGGGAATTTTTATTATTCAGTTTTCAGGCTCTTTTCTCTTTGAGCATTCGTTTATTTTCATACATATTGGCATCTGCCCGGTTTCTTGTATCTGCAAAGCTGCTGTCTACATTCTTATCAAAAATAGCATAGCCACATGCATACCCTAGCTTATCGTTACACTGCTTCAGATTATTCAAATAAAAGGCTCACACCCTCGGGAAGTGCAGACTCACGCATAAGCTTTAGCAGCACTTCTACACCTACCCCTTCGTAAAACACCATTTTGGGATTGCGGACACTCATTTTTTTGTCATTCGCATTTTTTCCTCAAAAAGTTCCAAAACAATCCTTTTTTCTGCTCTTTTTCCTTTTGCTTTTCCAGTTCTTCAATTTCTTCTTCCGTCTGATACCCCGGCAGGATATTATCCGAAAAAACATACTGTTCCAGATTTTCCATGTGGTTTAATTTCTGGCACATCTCCTTTGTCACTACAAGCATGGAAACCATCATTTTCTTTACATTCAGATATAATTTATCCGAGTCATGGCGTATGTCACCCGGATTTTCCTCCAAAAAAATACATTCGTCTCCCCATACGCGCAGCCACTCTAAATGGTCTCTCTGCTCTTTTCGGATTACACTTAAAAATCTGCTTACCATAACATTGTGCGCATCTTCTTTTGTATAACACAAATAGTCCTCTAACGTCGCACTCTCCGGAAATCCTATGTCATAATAAGTGTTATAAATCCTGCATATTTCTCCTGCTGCCTTCCGAAGCAGCATACCACACTTCTGCGGCTTGCTCCAATACACTCCCTCCGCTTTTTCCAGATGACTGTATAAAGTCTGATATAAGTTTTTTAATTCTTCAGTGCCCGGCTCTACTTCTTTTAAATAATCAAAATTCATGATATATCCCTCTAGCTGTTACCTTCTTTTTATCCTTCAAATCTCGGTTTAAAATCTTCTGTATCACCGCAGAAAAAGCCACCCGTCTTTGCAATTATCTTCTTCATCACATCTTTTGCTTCCTCATAAGCTTCCGGTTTAAATGTGACTAAAAATACTGTTTTCACATGATTTTTCGCCGCAAATGCCGCTGTAATCTCATCTTTTTCATGAATTTTTGCGGCTTCTATATCGACCGAATTACCGTCCTTCATCCCAATTTCCAGAACACCTGCTTCTTCCCAGATTTCAATTTCATATACATCGTTCCCTACAAAAACCTCCATTAAATCCCTTACGGTCAATTCATTCTCTGACATGTAAAGCCATTCACCCGGAACTGCATTTTTTGTTAAATTCTTTTTCATCTCTTTGCCTCTGTTTTTTTCTTACGTTTTTTGATACACTAATTATAGCTGAAAATAGAAAGGTATTCTATAGATTTATGAAAATTTTGATTTTATCCTGTGATACAGGAGAGGGACACAACAGTGCCGGAAAAGCGGTGAAAGAAGCCGCTGAGTTAAAAGGCCACACCGTAACGATGATGGATATGTTTCTTTTGTCCGGGAAACGCACTTCCCATGCAGTATCCGGTGCTTATATCGGCATTGTAAAGCATATCCCCGGCTTCTTCGGGCTGATTTATAAAATAGGTATGCTTTTATCCAGTTCCAGACGCAAATCTCCGGTTTATTTTGTGAATGCACTTCTTGGGAAGAAGCTTGCTGCTTATATTGAGGAAAACCATTTCGATATTGTTGTGACTCCGCATTTATATCCGGCAGAGACATTAACCTACCTGAAAAAGAAAGGGCTTCTTTCTGTACCTGCGGTTGCTATTGGAACGGACTACACCTGTATTCCATTCTGGGAGGAAACAGACCTTGACTACTATGTCATTCCACATGAAGATTTAATCGAAGAATATGTACACCGCGGCGTTCCCGCAGGCAAGCTGTTACCCTACGGTATCCCGGTACGGCAGGATTTCTGTAAAAACCATTCAAAGGAAGCCGCAAGAAAGAAACTGCACCTTCCTTCCGACACGCCTATTTTTCTCGTAATGAGCGGAAGCATGGGGTTCGGAAAGCTTGCTGTCTTTGCCGCTGAGCTTGCGTTACGCTGCACCAAGGGCGAACACATTGTCATCATCTGCGGCAGCAATGAAAAGATAAAACGCGTGCTTCAAAAAGAGTTTCATTTTAACAAACGTGTGCATGTTATCGGTTACACCAACCATGTATCCCTGTTTATGGATGCCTGCGATGTCATTTATACAAAGCCGGGCGGACTGACCTCGACAGAAGCTCTGGTAAAAAATATTCCAATCGTGCATACTGCTCCAATCCCAGGCTGTGAAACAGCCAACCGGAACTTTTTTGTAAAAAGACATCTTTCCGTATCGTCTAAACATCTTAATAAACAAGTGCAGCTTGGAAGGTCATTAATTACAAACGAAGCCTTACGCGGACAAATGTCACTCGCCCAGAAAGAAGAGGGAAAAACGGAGGCTGCCATGCAGATAATTGAGTTATTAGAACGCCTGACTACACAAAAATAAGCGCTGTTGCCCAAAACATAATTCATACAATATATAAGTGTAAATCACAAATTTCATATCTACATATTGCATGACTTGTATTTTCTGCACCAGTTCCCGAACAGAAAAGGATTTTTATTTATGTTGTATTTTTTATTTTCCATAATTGGATACATTTTTGGCAGCATTTTGTTTGCCTACGAAATACCAAAACATTTAAAACACATTGATATCCGCAAAGTTCCGGCAGACCACAATCCGGGCGTTGCCAATGCCTTTATATACGGCGGGGCTGCGGCCGGCTGTCTCGCTTTATTTTTTGATCTACTAAAGGGTTTTCTTCCGGTTTATCTCGGACAGCAATTTTTAGATATTACTTCCCTGCTGTTTATCCCGGTGCTTGTTGCTCCGGTACTCGGACATGCATTTCCTTTTTTCCAGAAACAAAAAGGAGGAAAAGCCATCACAGTATCCTTTGGTGTACTGCTTGGTCTTTTCCCCGAAATGCGTCCGGCTGTTTTCCTCGCCTTTTTTTACATTTTCTTTTCTTTAATTATAGTAGTAAGCCCTCATTCCTTCCGGTCGGTCGTAACATTTGGCCTGTTTGCACTGCTTGTTGTCTTAACGGTACACATGCCTTCCATTACGATTGGATGCATTATCATTTCCGGAATTGTGATTTACCGGCATTTTATCAAATACCAGGGAGAACCTTTAAGTATCCGCTTTTTAAAGCACACTGCTTAGTCTTTCCTGCTTTGTGTGCTTACCAGCACAACACCTCATTGCCGTCTTCTGTCACAAGCACCATAATCTCCCACTGTGCAGATGGAAGACCGTCATCGGTATAAACTTCCCAGTCATTCTCGGAGTCAACATAAATATCCGGTTTTCCCATATTTACCATAGGCTCTATTGTAAATATCATGCCAGGAACCAAAAGCATCTCCTGTCCACGTCTGGAGTTATAACCAACCCATGGCTCCTCGTGGAATTCCAGACCAACTCCATGTCCACCGATTTCACGTACAATCGTGTAACCGTTCGCAAAAGCATGGTCATGTACTGCCTGCCCCATGTCTCCTAAAAAGCCCCATGGTTTTACTTCTTTTAAACCAAGCTCCACGCACTCTTTTGTCACCTGAACGAGTTTTTTCTTCTCCGGGCTTACATCGCCGATGCAAAACATTCTCGAAGAATCGGAAAAATATCCGTTTAAAATCGTAGAGCAGTCCACATTAATAATATCGCCGGATTTCAAGATGACATCCTTTGACGGAAATCCATGACACACCTGGTCATTTACAGAGGTACAAACGGAAAATGGATATCCTTCATAATTAAGAGGTGCCGGTATTCCTCCCATATCGGTTGTCATATCGTACACAATCTTATCAATCTCTGCGGTATTCATTCCTTCATGAATATTTTTTTCAATATAATCCAAAACTGCAATATTAATCTTGCAGCTTTCTTTTATTCCTGCAATCTGTTCTGCATTTTTAATAATATTATGTGGTGGCACAATATGTCCTGCAGATGCTATTCTTGCAACCTTCTCATCAAATGCTTCATGGCAGGCTTTATACTTTCTTCCACTGCCACACCAGCAAGGCTCATTTCTACCTATTTTCAATGCCATAACTCTTCTCTTTTCTATATAAATTAATAATTGTCCAGCGTGATATTTCCAAAATCAACCCTGTCCCATACTTCTTCGTTAATCTCATACTTATGTTCTGAAAGAATTTTTGCATATTCCTCTCCACCAAAATTATATGCCTCATATTCTTTCCCGTTCATTTGTGCATAAATACTCTGATACTTGTTCGCTAACGCAATCTTTTCCATCTGTTCATCAAGCTGCTCTTCTGTAATTCCAAGCTGCTCTCTCTGCCAGTCTGATAAATCCGCCCAAAAATCCATCTCGTCATTGGAAAGATACTCTGTCTCATCCGCATCTAACGTTATTCCTTCTTCGGCTGCAATTTCATAGAAAATTTCATCGTGGACTGCCATGTCTATGACCGCCTGTTTTGCAGACACTTTGATAAACTGTCCGTCAGTATGCAAATTCCAATATTGATTCGGATGATCCGGATTATAAACAATTGCCTGCTCCTGGATTGTCTTTTCTTCATATGCCACATAAAATGCAAGATCAGAAAGACTTAGGACTTTATCATCCACACTTACTGCCTCTTTATCAAGTGACTGGTTAAAAATAAGGTTCTCTTTCTTCTTCGCAGACTGTATTGAAAACGCAAACAGTACAATCAAAATAAGTACAAGAATTACTGTAAAACGTATTCTTTTTTCCATTCTGAAACTCTCCGTCCTTTACTGACAAAGCTTTGCAACAACCTGATTAATGACACTTCCCTCTGCTTTTCCCTTTAACTCAGGCATTACGGTTTTCATAATCATTCCTTTATTCTTTCCTGCAACTACATCTGCAAACTTTTCTGTAATAAATGCCTCTACTTCTTCCGCAGACATCATTTTTGGTGCATACTCCTCAAAAATATCATATCTTGCCTGATATTCTTCTTTTAAATCTGCTCTTGACTCCGGGCAGGACTCTATCTGCTCTTTTACGGATTTGATCTCTTTTAAAATAACACGGTCAACAATCTCTTCACTGATGTTGTCCCTGCATCCCTCATCAATTGCAGCCTTCTTTGCCGCAGATACCAATGTTGAAATCGCATCCTTTCGTACTTTATCTCTTGCCTTCATTGCTGCTATCATGTCTTTTTGTAACTGTTCAAACTGCATAATATCCTCCTTGTTCTGCTCTGCAGAACCATTCTGTTAGTTTTAACAAACTCTGTCTGCTATTATAACATTTTCTTTTCAAAAATACAAATCATCTGTTCTATAATACCCTGCGGATTGTAATTATTGTACGGTAAGTTGCATTTCCATAACAAATTCCGTTTTTCGGACTGGAAGCATGAACAATTCTTCCATTTCCCATATAAATAGCAACATGTCCCGAATAACAGATAATATCTCCCGGCTGTGCGCAGTCATAGCTTACTGCCTGTCCGCAGCTTTGCATGGAGTAGGAATTTCTCGGAAGTGAGATGCCAAACTGACCGAAGCATGCCATTACAAAGTATGAGCAGTCTGCCCCCTCTGTCAAGCTTGTTCCTCCATAAACATATGGGTTGCCTACGAACTGGCTGGCATATGCAACGACATCACTTCCACTGACTCCTGTTGTGTAGGAAGGATTTAAACCTGAATCGGTTAAACCTGTTCCTGAACTTGATGACGTATTTTCTGAAGCCGTATTTCCTGTGCCCGATGTATCGGATGAAGCCGTATTATCTGAATTTGACTGATTTGCTGCATTTTGTCTTGCGGCTGCCGCTGCCGCAGCGGCTGCGGCGGCAGCTTTTCTTGCCTCTTCCTCCTGCTTTGCTTTTTCAGCTGCAATAATCTGGTTCTGTTTTTTAATTGTGGATGCATATTCACTTGCAAGACTTTTTGCACTTGCAAGCTGGGCGTCAAAATTATCCATCATCGCACTTTTTTCTGAAATAAGAGACTGTAAGGAGCTTGCCTGGTCTTTATAACTGATTTCTAACTCCTCCATCTCTGCAAGCTCGGAATTTAACTGGTCCTTTAAATCAGCCACCTGCTGCACCGTCTCCTGGTAAGCAGTAAGCTGTGCCCTGTCATAATCATATACATCGGAAACATATTCCACACGGTTTAACAAATCCGGAATACTTTCCGCTCCCATCATTGCTTCCCAGTAATTATCATCTCCATTCTCATACATATACTGAATTCGTACCTTCATTGCTTCATACTGCTGCTGCTCCTTTTCCTCTGCAGCTTCCAAATCAGCATTTGCCTGGTCAATTTCCACCTGCTTTGCATCTATATCTGACTCTAAAAGGTCCATATCCGTGAGCAGGGACATAAGCTGCTCATCATAAGCCTCCATCTCCTCCTGCAAATCACTCTGGGCAGCCTTAATCTCATCAATCTGTCCATTAATTTCATCTAACTCCTGCTGCGCTTCATTCTTTTTATTCTGCGCATCATTAATCACAGAGGCTGATACGGTATGTATGCCGGAAAGAGCCATCACAGATGCTAAAATCATTGCTGTTATTTTGTTTCTTTCTTTCATATTTTTCATCGCCTGTAATAATTTCATTAAGCGTCATTCTCCTAAAAAAATAGATGTAACCGTAGAGTCACATCTATTTTAACATATCTTTTTGCATATTTGTTACTGTTTCCATAATTTTACTTTAAAGCTAACTTACTTTTTTTACAATAAGCAGTTTTTGTCCCCTGTTTATTGTATCGGAAGAAAGATTGTTATTTTTCTTTATTTCATCCACAGTCGTATGATTTTCTCTTGCAATTGTCCACAGGGAGTCCCCTGCTTTCACAACATAACCAATCAATCCCGGTCTGCTTTGCAGCCATTCCATATCTAACGGCTCTTCTTTTAATTCTGTGATATTTTGAATGGTTTCCTCTCCAAATGCCAGCAAATCCAAATCGATGACTGCTTTTATCTCCACATGATCCTGGTCTAACATCACTGCCGACATCTGTGAAAGCCTGCTCTCTAATTCCATATTCAAATTTTCCGGCACATTTGGTATTTCAATAAGCTGTTCAAACGGATAAATTTCCCGGACAGCTGCAACCGGCATTTTGTCATCCGTCGTTATATATAACAATTCCGCCACAAGAATTCCTTCTGCCTTAACTCCTTTTGCTGTCATTTCTTTCTTTTCTAAATGGACTGTTCCCTCACAGGAACAAATTTGTAATATTTTTTCCTGGCTTTGCGGTATTTCCATCCGTTCTGACAGACGGCACTGACTGTCATTTTTTACTGCAATCCGTTCTATCTTTGCCGGGGTTCTTACCGGTATGATATCCTTCTGTAAAGAATAGGTATCTTCTAAAATCTGTACTTCTTCTTCACGCCACGCACGAATATCCACATTTATTGCCAGTTCCACGACAAGAACACGCTCTTCCCCGTCATAATCCGGCTTTACCTCAAGCTCCATTGACATGGGCTTTGCTTTTATCTTATAAATAATATTTTCGCCCTGCAAAATATCACTATCCACGCCGCAGTCAAGCGGCAGCATTGTCTCATACCACTGCAAGCGGTCATTTTCTTCTTCCTCCCGGTAGAGTACACAAATTAAAACTTCACCGCCAAGCTTTACTCCTTCCGTATCCAGCCGCGTATTTAAGTTACGGAGTTCTAAGCTTTTCCATAAAATTTCCTGCACGTTTGGTTTACTTGACGGAAGCGCGATTTCACTTTTTTGGCGGCAGATATCGTGCTTCATTCCAACTAACTGTGTAACCTTTGTCATGCGGTATTTCTGCTCGCACTCATTCAAATCTTCCACTCCGGCACAGAGTTCTTCCTCTTTTTCTTTCTGTTCTTCTACCTGAAGTAAAATCACAGCACGCACGCTGATTTTTCTGGAATGAATGACGCCTATCGTAAGGTCCTCTATCTCCCCGGCTGCCGTAACCGGGTCAAATTCCTGCAAACCGTCCATATTAATCTTTTCCTGAAAAGGTATCTCCCCGCGCAGGCAACTGATTTTCCCGTTTTCCTGGTCGCTTCTGTATAAAATTTTAAAAACCAGTCTTCCCTTCAGCCATGCCGCCCCGGCTGCCGCCTTTACTTCATCAAAATGAAGTTCACCTTTTTCTTTTAAAACTTTTACAATATCCGGGCGGTAATCCGGTACATTGTAGTCATCATCTAATGTAATCTGGCTTTCTGCCTTCCCGCATAATACGAGGCTATGTAATTTTATTTTATTGAATTGCAAAAAAATTCCCCCGATCCGAAATCCTTTTTTTCATCTTATTCGTATCGGGGGTGTTTTATACGCACTTTTTAGCAAAGTTTCATGCGGATATCTTTTGTAATAATATCATTATAACTAAATGATAATAACTGAGGTGGATTGTCATCACGCTCATCTTCTACTAATACGGTAAAAACACATGGATAAGCATGCTGGATAACGCCTTGTTGAATATCAACCTTATTACGTCCTCGGTCGAGCTGAATCATTACCTTGCTGCCACACTGCTGATGTACGGATGCACGTACTCTGTTGATGTCTGCCTGCTGCATTTCTCTACCTCCTTAATCTGACACTTTCCAGATAAATAATTTTATTTTCTGACCTGTCAAATCCATATTCACGCTTTACTATAGCATCGTAATAAATTTTTGTCAAACAAATTTGTACAATTTACAATAAATTTACGAATATTTACTCAAATACGACATTTTCTTCTCTCATCTCTGTTTTTACGACAATATATGGATAACTTGGGCTTTTGTTTATCGTTTCTCCCTTTCTCGGTCCGATTAATTCGCTGTAAAATAAAATTGCATTTGAAGTTACATACAAATCTCTGATGCAGATACTGTAGCCGCCGGTCTCCTGCTCTCCGTATCCCCTTACTATGTACAATGACTCATTATCTGTATAGGTCATTTTAAAATCTGCCGCCTTTTTTTCCTCGATTTTTATTTTAAGCTCCTTTGGAATTTCCTCCTCGGATAAAATCGTATATTCCAAATCACTGATTTTTGTCCGGTTTGTCTGCTCAATACTACAGCCTGCAAAAAAAAGAGCCGACAGAAAAATTCCAATCAACCATATTCCATACCTGCGTCTGTTACCTATCGCCTGCATAACTGCCTCCAGTTCCCATGCCTTTTTGCACAGTGTTTTTGCTCTTATTCTATTGTATGCGGTGGAAAATAAATTTATGACGAAAACTTTTTCAAAAAAGAACCAGTTGTTTTTCTTTGGTTTTCCAATTATAATAATGAAGATATTTATGTTCGCAGGAAAAAGGGGAAAATATTTCTCCCTGCCTGAAAAAATGGAAAGGAAACCTATGCTATGATAAGACTTATACTTGCATTACTTTTCGCTGTTTTATACCTGATTATCGGTATCCCGGTACTCGGAATTGAATGGATTATTGCAAAGTTCAATAAGCGCGCCGCCGACATCAGCCAGCTTCGCATGGTGCAGTGGGCATTCCGTGTAATTTTGTTCATTTGCGGAACAAAGGTTACAGTAATCGGCGAAGAAAATGTACCGAAGAATACACCCGTTTTATACATCGGAAACCATAAGAGTTACTTTGACATTATTATCACTTATGCACGCTGTCCGGGACTTACCGGCTATATTGCAAAAAAGGATATGGAAAAGGTTCCATTGCTCCGCACCTGGATGCGCCGCCTGCACTGTCTGTTTATTGATCGTGAAAATGTAAAGGAAGCTTTAAAGACAATTCTCACCGGAATTGATAATGTAAAAAACGGAATTTCCATGTGTATTTTCCCGGAGGGAACAAGAAATAAAACGGCCGATTTAATGCTCCCATTTAAAGAGGGAAGCTTTAAAATTGCAGAAAAGAGCGGCTGCCAGATTATCCCAATGGCAATCACCAATTCCGACGAGGTTCTGGAAGCGCATATGCCTTACGTGAAAAAGGCTCATGTCATTGTAGAATACGGAAAACCGATTTACCCGAATGAGCTTGATAAGGAGCAGAAGAAAAAAATCGGTGTTTACTGCCAGAATGTGATTGCTGAAATGCTGGAGAAAAATAAAACGTTAATTTGACGAACGGCGATATTATTGAGTGATGTAATCACGATATAATAAGGGGGCTGTCGCAGAAAGCATGTTTCATACAATATGCAGATATAAAATCTATGTTTTACTGCTATAATATCGCTTTCCGTCCGCAGCTCTCTACTTCGTCAATTCCTTCACAATCTCCGGAAAATTCATAAAATGCGATGCTTTTACCAAAATGGTATCCCCTTCTGCCACCTCTTTTAAAAGTGCCTCTGTCAGTGCTTTTTTCTCTTCGAAATAATACACCTTCGTCTCTTTGCTGAACTTTTCCACTGCATCTGCAATCTCTCTTGAGAGTGCTCCGGTGCAATATAACGCGGCAATGCCTTTTCCTTCGAAATGTTCTCCTACCATATAATGAAGCTTTTTTTCGTCTGCGCCAAGCTCGCCCATATCCCCTAACACTGCGATTTTCCTTCCCGGTGCTTTGGACAGCACATCAATGGACGCTTTCATGGAAACCGGATTTGCATTGTAGCAGTCATCAATAATCGTCATTCCGGCTTTATGAATTAAGTTGCTTCTTCCGCCAATGGTCTCAACAGCTTCAATTCCACGCTTCATTTCTTCTGTGGTAAGTCCTAATTCTCTCGCCACACTGACGGCTGCCAGCGCATTATAGACATTGTGCTCGCCTGCAATTGGAATTTCCACGGAAAAAGAAACTTCCTCTGTACTGTTTTTCGGGAAATAATGAATGATTGCTTTTGTTCCTGTCAGTCCAACTGCCTCAACATCTGTCGCATAAACCGATTTTTCCGCAAGTATTTTTTCTCCGTTTTCATCTTCTACAACCTTCGGTTTTTTTCCAAGACCATAAAAAATTGCAGGCTTTCCATTTACCGTCTTTTTCTGGCAGAGTTTATCATCATCGCCGTTTAATACGGCTACTCCGTCCGGTGTCATATGCTCAAAGCTTTCTGTTTTTGCTTTTAAAATTCCATCTCTTGTAAGGAGATTTTCCAGATGACAAAGTCCGATATTTGTGATAACACAGATATCCGGGTATGCCATCGCTGCCAGACGGTGCATTTCTCCAAAATCAGAAATTCCCATCTCAAGTACTGCAATCTGATGCTGTTCCCTGATTTTAAAAATCGTAAGTGGAAGACCGATTTCATTATTAAAATTGCCCTCGGTTTTTAACACATTATATTTTTGTGCCAGAACCGATGCTATCATTTCTTTTGTACTTGTTTTTCCAACACTTCCGGTTATCCCTACCACTTTAATGTCAAGATTTCTTCTGTAGTCCGCTGCAAGCTTTTTCATTGCCTCAAGCGTAGAATTCACCAATATATATGGTCCTGCCGGGTCAGTTAATTTCTTTTCAGATAAAACCGCAAGTGCGCCTTTTTCAAAAACTGCCGGAATAAAACTGTGTCCGTCGACCTTTTCTCCACAGACTGCGATAAATAAATAATCTTTTTCCACAAGGCGGCTGTCAATAACCGCTCCTTTGATTTCTTTTTTCTTATCTGTTTCCCTTCCGATGTAAGTTCCGTCACAGACCGCTGCGATATGCTCTAACGTCATGTTTTTCATATATTCATTCTCCTGCTATAGAACAAACTGCCACCGGTTTTAAAAACTGGTGGCTGTCTGAACGTAATTTCTAGTTTTCATATTTTTTCAAAGATATTTCAATCAGTTTTTCGCACAACTGGTTAAAATTAATGCCAAGCACTCCTGCCTCCTGTGGCAAAAGACTGGTCGGTGTCATGCCCGGAAGTGTGTTTGCCTCCAGACAGAAAATCTCATTATTTTCATTCAGCAAGAAATCCGAGCGGGAATATGTATTTAAGCCTAACACTTCCGCTACACGCTCTGCGTAATGCTGCATCTGCTTTGTGATTTCTTCCGGTAATTCTGCCGGACAGGTTTCTACTGCGCTGCCTGCTTTATACTTATTTTTGTAATCATAAAAGCCTTCAATCGGCGCAATTTCAATAATTGGAAGTGCTTTATAATCAATGACTCCGACAGATAACTCACGTCCTTTCACATATTCTTCAATGATTAAATTGTCTTCCCACTTAAAGGCCTCGTCTAAGGCACTCTTAAACTCATCTTCCGTGCGGACAATTGTAACTCCGATACTAGAGCCTCCACAGCATGGTTTTACAACACATGGAAGCTTTAATCCAAGCTCTTTTGCACTGTCTGTTCTGTTCTCTTTTTTCATGGCAATTCCCTGTGGTGTCGGAATTCCATTGGATAAGAAAAGCTGTTTTGCCATTCCTTTATCCATTGCAAGTGCACTGCTTAAATATCCGGTTCCGGTATATTTGATACCGAACAAATCAAACGCCGCCTGAATTTTGCCGTTCTCTCCATTCTCTCCGTGTAATGCCATGAAAACGATGTCCGCCATGCGGCACATATTAATAACATTCGGTCCAAAGAAACAGTCTGACTGGTCTTTTCTGGATGCCTTTACCTTTGCTAAATCCGGCGCTGTTTCCGGAATGTCAGATACCTTTACACTAACCTGCTCTGCCCGGTCAAAAATATCTGTCAAATCCTCTTCTTTGTCGCTATATCCCATAAAAACATCGAGTAAAATAACCCGGTGTCCGTTCTCTCTCAATGCCTTTGAAACCATGTCTCCCGTTTTAAAAGAAACATCTCTCTCCGTACTTAAACCACCTGCTAAAACTACTATATTCATGGTAAAAAAATCTCCTATCTTCTTTCTGATTTATACTATAGTAAACCTTTTTATGTTTCATGACAATATAAAATAGTGCTTTTCATTTTTCCATTTTTCAGCACTATTTTCAATTTTCTGCAAAAAAGAAGCCCTGCCATTATGGACTGAGCTTCTTTTTCCTTCTCCTTATATAGTATGCACTTTTCCTTTCATTCTTACTTTTCCCAAATAAAGAGGTCTGTTATAACCATCTTTTTTCCGTTTTTTCTTTTGTACACCCCCGCGTACTATTATTTCTTTATATGTTTGTCTGCAAACGCTCCTGTTCCTCTAAACATACTAACAGACACAAAAATATCTGTCTTGCAAATAAATCATTTCTGCCTACCATACTTCCATATTGAAAGATTTGTGTTCTTGACTGCTCCAGTTCTTTTTGTTGTATTGCAAGTAATATCTCCTGCAAAAGACTTAATCGGTTCATGTCTAACATATTTTCGTTCATCAAGATTGTGCCAAACATCGGCTGCTCCTGCAGTGTTGTCAATAATTCACTAAATAATTTTTCTTCTCTCATCTTCTCCTGTGCAGTCATTTACTATATATGAAGTCCAATTTATTATACTTAGTTTTTTCCGGAAACACAATTCTATTTGTAGGAATTTGTTCTTAGTTTATAAGAATTTTGTAGTTTGATTGTTTTTTTCAGTTCAGAGGGATATTTTTAGTAAAATTTTCCTCTGAACTTCTTAAACCATACCAGTTATCGTGCCTGTAATTTTGCAAGTAAAGCTTCCTGTAAAGTCTGGGAAAAATTAATTCCTTTTTCCAATGCTGCTGTGTTAAGCCATGCCGGTATTGTAAGTGTCTTTCTGACTGATTTTTCGAAATATGCCTTTGCGTATGCTTCGACATCTACACAAACCATATTCACAAATGTCTCCCCTACCGGGTCATCCGAACAAATCACATGCGAAACAGCCACCGGGTCTATTTCTTCAACACCTGATGGAGCAGGAATTTCCTCACCTTCCAGTTTACAGGAATGAAGATAACCTGCCAGACATTCAACTGCCATTTCCATAGCATCTTTAAAAGAATCTCCCTGTGTTGCCAGATAATTTAAATCAGGAAAAATAACGGAATACCCATCATCTTCTTTATAAAAACAAGCTGGATACATAGATAACATAGCTTACACCTCCTAAATATTAAGCGAAATGGCAGGGGCTCAGATAAGCCCCGCCTGTTTCCGGATGGAATTCTCGGTCCTTTTATTTAGGTCTTTTCCTTTATGAAAAGGAATTGTGACCCTGCCCGGTTTTGTAGAATGTATGTACTGTCTATGTGAGCCATTCTGCTCCTTGAACACCCACCCATCAGCAAGGATTAATTTTTCCATCTCTCTTGGTTTCATTGGCATACCGTTTTCCTCCTTGCACAAATATCATAGCATATAGCACGTATAAAAACAATGCGTATTTTATTAATGCATATTATCACAAACAGTATGTCACTTATTAATAGTATATGCAAACAGAGGAGAGCTTCCGCTCTCCTCTGTCTCTTAATTTTAATATTCCGGTTCAATCAATCCGTAAGTATTACCTTTTCTCTTATAAACAACATTGACATCTTCTGTCTCTGCATTGATGAATACATAGAAATCATGTCCTAATAATTCCATCTGTACACATGCATCTTCCGGATACATTGGTTTCATATCAAACTTCTTCGTTCTGATAATCTTAATCTCTTCATCTTCTTCTGATTTCTCATCCAGGAAGTCCTGTTTGAAAATAGCTGCTACATTCTGCTGCTTTGTTGCAAGTTTTGTTCTATACTTCTTAAGCTGACGTTCAATGACTTCCTCCACCAGATCAATTGAAACGTACATATCATTGCTTACCTGCTCGGAACGGATGTAATTGCCTTTGGTTGGTATTGTAACCTCTGCCTTCTGACGTTCCTTCTCTACACTTAGTGTCACATATACATCTGTGTCTGGAGTAAAATATCTTTCAAGTTTGGAAAGCTTGTCCTCCACTGCGGCTTTCAGACCTTCTGTTAATTCAATGTTTCTTCCTGTAATCTTAATTCTCATGATGTCCAACCCCTTTGTCGTTTATTTGATACAGATTTATATCATGGTCTTATTATAGCATATTATTATACATTTTCAATATATTTTTACAGTCGATTGATAATTTTTAAGACATTTTATATAATTTATGAAAATTTAATAATTA
>CAKRCJ010000009.1 GCA_934307185.1 uncultured Roseburia sp. | reverse complement strand
TTACACATCTGTGTACGACCTTTATCTGATTATGCAGAATGCAGTACAGAACCAGACATTTGTCGATATTATAAGTACGTTGGATTATGATGCTTCTTATACCGATGCCAATGGAAACAGTGTACAGAAAACCTGGAGCAACACAAACCGTTATCTTCTCGGCAAAACAACAGCACCGGAAGGAATTACCGTTGTTGGTGGAAAAACCGGAACAACCGGAGCCGCAGGCTATTGTCTTGTACTATATTCCTATAATGCTTCAAACCAGCCGATTATTTCTATCGTTTTAAAATCAGGAGGAAGGTCCGATTTGTATTTATTAATGAATGAAATGCTGAGTGGATTTGCGAATTAACAGTTGTTTTTTATGTGCATATATACTATAATTATAACATAAAACCCAATGTTTTTATTCAAAATACATAAAGCATGGAGTACAAGGAGGAAATGGCTATGATAGAAATTATATCCGGAGAAAAAGGCAAAGGAAAAACAAAAGAACTGTTAAACAAAGTAAATCACTCTGTTACAGCAGCAAGCGGTAATATTGTGTATCTGGATAAGAGCCAGAAGCATATGTATGAGCTGAACAATAAAGTCCGTCTGATTAATGTGATGGATTATCCGATTGATAACTGTGACCAGTTTTTAGGTTTCTTATGTGGAATTATTTCACAGGACAACGATTTGGAAGAGATGTATCTTGACAGTTTTCTTACCATTGCATCGGTTGAAACCGATGAAGAAATCCAGCATGCAATTGAGAAATTAGACATTATCAGTGAGAAGTATAATGTGAAGTTTATTTTAAGCGTTTCCAGAAATGAAGCAAAACTTCCGGAATGCGCGAAGGCAAAAATAGTCATTTCCTTATAAAAGTAAAATAGGGCGGTTATTCAGGGCTGTTGTATCATTCAATGCACAACAGCCCTGATTTTTTTATACGTCATCGCCGCTTTTAATCCTGCCATAAAGACTAATTGTATAAAGCCCTCCAATCCCTACGACCGCATATACAATACGGGACAGCCAGGACATATTTCCAAAAAGAAAAGCCACTAAATCCAGACGGAAAAAGCCGATAAGTCCCCAGTTTATTGCACCAATAATAACAAAAGTCAATAAAGTATAGTCTAACCAATTTGTTTTCATGATATTTTTATGCTCCTTCTTTCTTTTTGTTTATTTTTTCCGAAAATATAACTTTTATACATAAAAAAAGCTTAGAACATTGTTTTCTTTCCATGGAAATGATAAAATAAAAGACAGTGTTTAAAAGTTATAAATAAACTTTGCGAAAATTTATAAATGAGGCAGGTTATGTAATTGAAAAAAAGCAAGAATGTCGTGCAATATAGAAAACCAATTGATATTAATATTGGCATCATTATTTTCGTGATTATTTTTATTTACCTTATATTTAATGTATTCAGCTACCTCACTGAGACGCACATCTCAGTTTATGAGGTGGAGCAGGGAACGATAGCTGTCAATAATGTATATAACGGACTGATTTTACGGGAGGAGAAAGTATATTCCTCTGATTATACAGGAGCATTAAATTATTATGTAAAAGAAGGCTCCAAAATCGCATATGGTGATTTGGTATATTCTGTGGATGCAAACGGTGATATATCCGCCAAAATTAATGAGGCAAACCAGGATGGTACAAACATTGACAGTGAAAATCTGGATGAAATAGAAAAAAATATCAGTGATTTTTCTTATGCTTATGATTCCCAGGACTTTTACCAGGTATATAGCTTTAAAGAAAATGTAAATGCCTCCCTGAATGAAGCATTAAGCATGAATGCGTTAAATGAAATTTCTGACTATGTTTCTACTGCTGAGGGAAATAACACATTTCATAAAACATTTGCGGATACGCCTGGTATCGTTGCCTACTATACCGATGGATACGAAAACGTAACGGTTGATACTTTTACCCCGGATATGTTTGACGAGTCGGATTATAGTAAGCTAAATTTAAAAGCAAACCCGGATATTTCTGCGGGTGGCTCTGCGTATAAACTGCTTTCTAATGAAAATTGGAACATCATTGTACCGATACCGGACACAACAGCCGCCACATTACAGGATGATACCATTCTTAAAATACGTTTTTTAAAAGATGCAAAAGAAACCTATGCCAATTACACCATACAGGAAAAAGATGGAAAGCAGTATCTTATTCTTTCTTTAAAGAGCGGAATGGTCCGTTATGCCTTAGAACGTTATGTGGAGATAGAATTATTGATGTCAGAAGAAACCGGTCTTAAAATTCCAAATTCTGCAATTACAGAAAAAGAATTTTTTACGGTTCCAAAGGACTATTTCTTAAAAGGAGGCGACTCCGATAAAGAAGGTATTTTAGTGGTAAAGACCGATAAAAACGGAAAATCCACAACAGAATTTGTAAGCCCGACCGTTTATTATGCGACAGATGATGCTTATTATATTGATGGGGAAAACGTTTCTGCAGATGACTCTATCCAGAAACCGGATTCAGGTGAGTCTTATGTAGCAGGAACAAAAACAGCGTCTTTACAAGGTGTTTATAATATTAATAAGGGATACGCTGTATTCAAACAGATTGATATTTTATATCAGAATGAAGAGTACACGATTATAAAAACAGGTACAACTTATGGAATTGCGTTGTACGACCATATTGCATTAGATGGTACAAAGATTGATGAAAATCAGCTTATTAAATAATGATTAAAATTTGCAGGGAGAAAAACAATGTTAAAAGATAATTTAAAAGAAGTAGAAGAAAAAGTGCAGGCTGCCTGTGACAGAGCCGGAAGAAAAAGGGAAGAGGTTACATTAATTGCAGTCAGCAAAACAAAACCCGTAGAAATGCTTCGTGAAATCTATGATGAAAATATCCGTGATTTTGGCGAAAATAAAGTACAGGAGCTCTGTGATAAAATAGAAAAGATGCCATCGGACATTAAATGGCATATGATTGGACACTTACAGAGAAATAAAGTGAAATATATTGTCGATAAAGTAGAATTAATTCATTCTGTAGATTCCTATCGTCTTGCGGAAGAAATTAATATCCAGGCAAAGAAGAAAAATATCGTTGTTCCTATTCTCGTTGAAGTAAATATTGCGCACGAGGAGTCCAAATTCGGCATTTCTGAGGAGGATGCCATCCAGCTTGTAGAAGAGATTGCAGAGTTAGAGAATGTGAAAATCTGCGGGCTTATGACAATCGCTCCATATGTTGAAAATGCAGAAGATAACCGCTTATATTTCCGTAAAATAAAACAATTATCTGTTGACATAAGAAATAAAAACATAGATAATGTATCTATGAATATTTTGTCCATGGGAATGACAGGCGATTATGAAGTTGCTATCGAAGAGGGTGCTACTATGGTACGCGTTGGAACCGGAATATTCGGTGTGCGCAACTATAACAAATAACCGCATCCTGCCTGTGATTCCGGGCATATATTTTTTATAAATGAAAGATATAGGAGCAATTGACAATGAGTTTTCTTGATAAATTTTTAAATGTAATGCGTTTAAATACTGACGATGATGAAGATTTTTATAATGACGACTATTACGATGAAGAAGAGGAAGAAGTAAAGCCAAGAACTTCTTTTAAAGCAAAGAGAGAAAAGGAAGATGATTTTTCGGATGATTACAAAGAAAAACCAGCGAAAAATGCCTCAAAGGTAACACCTATCCGTCCTTCCAAGAAACCACAGAATTTATCCGGCATGGAAGTATGTGTCATTAAACCAACATCTGTAGAAGATGCAAGAGAGATTACAGAGACACTGTTAAACAACAGAACTGTTGTATTAAATGTAGAAGGATTAGATGTTGAGATTGCACAGCGTATTATTGACTTTACCTCCGGCTCCTGTTTCGCAATCAGTGGTAATTTACAGAAGATTTCAAATTATATCTTTATCATTACCCCTGCATCCGTTGATATATCCGGAGATTTCTTAAGTATCGTTGATTCATTTGACACCAAAGGAATATAAGTAAAGCATTATGAATGAACAGGAGCTTTGCAAAAAGAAATTAATTGATTTATCCAGACAGGCAAATCGTAAGGGAATCGTTTTATTTAGCGATTTCCTTAATTTGAATGAACAAAATATTTACCACCAGAGTGAAAAATTGTTTGAGACGAAAACAGAAGCATCTGGTGGTGTTGATTTTGCGGAGCGTCAGATTGTTGCATTTATACCTGATGCTCTTTATTATGATTGGGAATACCCGATTGCGATATTGCAGGCTGCTCCGGTTTATCCAAAGTTTGCAGAAAAGCTGACACACCGTGATGTGCTCGGTGCAATTATGAACCTTGGTGTGGACCGGTCTAAGATAGGTGATATTATAATGGGAGAGAACCACTATTTTATCATTTGCGAAGAGAGTATGGCATCCTATTTTTCAGAGAATCTGGATAAAATAAAACATACGGTTGTAAAAACAACACTGGCAACCTCAGAGGAACTTGTTTTACAGCAGAAATTTGAGGAAAAAGACGGAATTATCACTTCAAACCGTTTAGACAGCATTATCGCCTGTGTATATAAGTTTTCCAGAAGCCAGGCATTGGAATTTTTCAAGGCAGAAAAAGTTTTTGTAAATGGAAAATGTGAACAAAATCCGTCGCACCGCTGCAGTGATGCAGATATTATTTCGGTACGTGGATTTGGACGGTTTGTTTTTGACGGCGAACGGGGCGAAACAAATAAAGGCAGAATGAAAATTCACTATAAATTATATAGCTGACGGGAGGATAGGCAGATGGCAAAAGTTTTACCGGTAAAATTAGATGGCAAGGTTATTTATGAAATCAGACTTTCCGATTCGTTTGATGGATTGTCGGAACAGTTAAAAGCTCTCGGATATACCGCAGAGCAGAAAATCTGTATTATCTCAGATACAAATGTTTTTAAACTGTATGGGGATACTGTGGCAAATGAACTAAATAAAATATTTCCATCTGTCTTTCATTATGTTTTTCCTGCCGGAGAAGCAAGCAAAAATACCGATACGGTAGGAAAGGTATATCAGTATCTTATTGAAGAGCATTTTGACCGGCATGACCTTTTAATCGCCTTAGGCGGTGGTGTGGTAGGCGATCTTACCGGATTTGCGGCGGCAACCTATCTGCGCGGCATTGATTTTATCCAGGTTCCTACCTCTTTACTGTCACAGGTTGACAGCAGTATCGGCGGAAAGACCGGCGTTGATTTTATGCAGTACAAAAATATGGTCGGTGCATTTTATCAGCCAAAGTTAGTTTATATGAACTTAAGTGTTTTAAACTCACTTCCGAAAGAGCAGCTTGTTTCCGGCTTTGGTGAAATATTAAAACATGGACTGATAAAAGATATTTCTTATTTTACATGGATGAATGAGCACTACAATGATATTTTAAGCCTTGATTATCCTACCTTAGAGACGATGATTTATAAAAGCTGTGAGATAAAGCGCGATGTCGTGGAACGCGACCCAAAAGAAATGGGAGAGCGTGCGCTGTTAAATTTCGGACATACGATCGGACATGCAATCGAAAAGCTGTCGGATTTTAAGCTGTCACATGGTGTATGTGTGGGACTTGGGACTGTTGCGGCATCCTATATTTCCATGAAAAAGGGAGATATTTGTGAAGCTGACCTTCATTTTATTGAAGAGACACTAAGCCATTTCGGGCTTCTTACGAGAGTGACGGACACGTATCCTGCTAAAAAGATTTTAGATACGACAAAGCTTGATAAAAAAATGGTAGGAAATAAAATCAAGTTTATTCTCTTAAAAACACCTGGAGATGCTTATATATACAAAAATCTGACCGATGAGCAGATTTTGGAAGGAATTTTATACGTTTATGGAAATGAAAAATAAAGTATTAAGAAAAGGAATAATAGGTCTGATTTTTTCTGCCATCCTCATTTTAATTGACCAGTTGACAAAAATGTGTGCCATTAACGGATTGCAGGGGAAAAATCCATTCGTTCTTATAAATGGTGTATTTGAACTCCGTTACTTGGAAAACCGCGGTGCAGCATTTGGAATTCTACAGGGCAAAAAGATATTTTTTATCATCTTTACGGTTATTGTTCTTGCAGCTATCGTCTATATTTTCCTGAAAAAAATACCGCAGGAAAAGAAGTTTATCTGGCTTAATATTATCTGTGTGCTGTTTTTTTCCGGCGCTGTCGGTAATTTTATTGACCGTGTCAGCAAAAATTATGTTGTAGATTTCTTTTATTTCTGTCTGATAGATTTTCCGATTTTTAATGTTGCAGATATTTATGTTACAGTAGCAGCGTTTGCTATGATATTTTTCGGATTATTTTATTATAAAGAAGAGGACTACAATAAAATTTTTCCATCCAAAAAGAAATAAAATAAAAACAGGTGCAAATATATGCAGAAAGAAACATTTGAAGTAGAATATAATTTTGAGGGCGAGAGACTCGATAAGTACGTGAGTGTACTTTTTCCGGAGCAATCCCGCTCTTTTTTTCAGAAAATTATTAAAGACGGGCACGTTCTTGTAAATGATAAGGTGCAGAAAGCAAACTACCGCCTGAAAACGGAAGACCTTGTCACTGTGGAAATTCCGGATGCCGTGGAGACACAGATTTTACCGGAGGATATTCCGCTTGACATTTTATACGAGGATGACGACCTGCTTGTTGTGAATAAGCCAAAGGGCATGGTTGTCCATCCCTCTGCCGGCCATTACAGCGGAACGCTTGTCAATGCCATTATGTACCACTGTAAAGACAGCTTATCCGGAATTAACGGGGAAATCCGTCCGGGAATTGTACACCGGATTGACATGGATACGACAGGATCTTTGATTGTCTGTAAAAACGATGAAAGCCATATTTTTATTGCAGAGCAGATAAAAGAACACAGTGTAAACCGCAGATACCGCGGAATTGTGTATGGTGCCCCTGGCGATGAGGAAGGAACGATACATGCACCAATCGGCAGGCATCCCGTAGAACGTAAGAAGATGGCGATTAACGAAAAGAATGGAAAAGATGCTATTACGCATTATAAAGTATTGGAACGCTTTGATAAGTACACCTATATGGAATTTAAATTAGAAACAGGACGCACACATCAGATTCGTGTCCATATGGCGAGCATCGGACATCCGTTATTAGGAGATACTTTATATTCGAATGGAAAAAGTCCATATAAATTGCAGGGGCAGACCCTACATGCCATGACCATCGGCTTTATTCATCCAGGAACCAAAGAGTATATGGAAGTAAACGCGCCATTGCCGGAATATTTCGAGAAAATACTAAGAGATTTAAGACATTAATCCCATTATTTTTCTTTTTAATGTAAAAATTGTGAAAAATCAAAAGAAATTGTTCCATATTTTCAAAAAATACGTTATAATATATATAAATAATACACAACGAAAAGGTGGGATTGATATGGCAAATAAAATATATACAATCGGTAGAGAGTTTGGCAGTGGTGGTAAAGAAGTTGGACAGAAATTAGCAGACAGACTTGGTATTAAGCTCTACGACAAAGAATTGCTCCAGCAGGCAGCAAAGGACAGCGGCTTCTGTGAAGAGATTTTTGAAAACCATGATGAAAAACCTACAAATAGTTTTCTTTATTCTCTTGTAATGGATACATATTCTGTAAGCGGATACTCTGCAGCACCTTTTTTAGATATGCCATTAAATCATAAGGTGTTCTTAGCACAGTTTGAAACCATTAAGAAAATTGCGGAAAATGAGTCCTGTGTTATTGTCGGACGCTGCGCAGATTATGCGTTGTCAGATAATCCGGATTGCATTAATGTTTTCATCCATGCAGATATGGATATCCGTATTAAAAATGTAAGCAAGAAGCTTAATATTACCGAAAATAAAGCAAGAGATATCATTAACAAGACAGATAAGCAGCGCGCCAGCTACTATAACTATTATACCAGCAAGAGATGGGGAGATTCTAAGAGCTATAATCTTTCCTTAGATTCCGGCAAGCTTGGAACAGATAACTGTGTTGAATTAATTTTAAAATACCGCGAACTGTTAGATGCGATGAAGTAATCCTTTAATAACAGAAACAAAAAAGCACTCTGAGGGAATTCATTTCTTTCAGAGTGCTTTTTTATTGACTGTAATTTATAGCATTTCTATGGTATAATAAATATGGTATATATTTTAAGGAGAAAACAAAAGTATAGATTATCCAATATCGAATATAATTTCAATAAAGAACTTGATTTGTGATTGGACGTGTGATAAACTGACAAAATAATTTTTGACTTCATTCGGTTTTGGCATACGTTCCGTCATTGTATTACGATGATTGGAGTGGTATAATATAGGCGAAGAAATAAAATCAAGTAGGGAAGTGAAAATCATATGGATGCATATGCAGTAAAACCAAGTATTGAAATGCCATTTGTCACTTCCAAGGCATTAAAGAGAACTCCTGCGACAAAAGAAAACAAAGACAGAATTAAATATATGGATTCACATGAGTTCTCTTTTAAGTTTGATAAAGCTACAGGAAAATTTGAAAATGGTGTGAGAAGAAAAAATGAGTTTTGATAAATTCAAAAAAGAATATATCCCATTAGCAAAAAATTTTGATTGTGGAAATATTGTTATTAATAATTTTTTAAATAGTGAAAATGCCCTGGATTTCAATCAGGGCATTACTTATGTTTTGCTATCTGATGATAAAGATTTTAAAAAGCTGTAGTAAATTATATAAATGGGTTGATGATATTATTAATTGAAAAGTAAAGGAAAATAATTGATATGAGATTTGTAATACAACGCGTCACAAACGCATCATGCACAGTAGACAATCATATTACCGGAAAAATTGAAAAAGGATTTCTTGTTTTCATCGGTATTTCTGACAGTGACAATACACAGATTGCCGATAAAATGATAAAGAAACTTTTAGGGCTTCGTATTTTCGAGGACTCCGATGGAAAAACGAATTTGTCATTACATGACGTCGATGGACAATTATTGCTGATTTCCCAGTTTACTTTATATGCAGATTGCAGAAAAGGAAACCGCCCATCATTCACGAATGCCGGAAAACCGGATATGGCAAACGACTTATACGAATATATTATCGAAAAATGCAAAGAACAAATTCCAGTCGTCGAACAGGGAATATTCGGTGCCGATATGAAAATTTCACTGTTAAATGATGGACCGTTTACGATTATATTAGACTCCGAGGAAATCTGCTAGGCCGCACAAATGTCAGGTATAAAAAATAATTTGCCTACAAAATAAAATATATAATACATTTTAATTCAAATGAATTTTATTAAAATCAATTTGAATTAAATTCAATAGCGCGGTATGATTGTATCATCAAAGAAATAGCCAAAATATCAGTGTCAAGTCAAAATCTAACTATTCGCAAAACACAAGTTTAACGAATAGTTAATTCGCTAATATATGTCTCCCGGCTGACAATACAGATACACGCACAGTTTTTCCAACGTATCATTTAAAACAATTATTCGCCAAATCTGCCAATATTAATTACGAAACTCCTAAAAGTATAAATATTATTACAAAAAACAAGAAAGGTTGTTCTACTATGGAATTACAAAGACTTTTTAGTCTGACAAGGAAAGCAATCGATGATTACCATATGATTGAGGAAGGGGACAAAATAGCAATCGGTATTTCCGGTGGAAAGGATTCCCTTACGCTTTTATATGCCCTTGCCGGATTGCAGCGTTTCTATCCCAAAAAATTTGATTTGATTGCCGTTACGGTAGATTTAGGATATGAAGGTTTTGATTTAACACCAGTAAAGCAGCTATGTGAAAAATTGTCTGTAGAATATCACATTATTCCTACAGACATTGCAAAGCTGACCTTTGATGAAAAGAATACCGCTTCGCCCTGCTCTCTCTGCGCGAAGCTGCGGAAAGGTGCCTTAAATCAGGCAATACTTGATTTAGGCTGCAATAAAGTTGCCTATGCACATCATATGGATGACATGGTTGAAACGATGTTTCTGTCGCTGATTTTTGAAGGCAGATTTTACTCTTTTTCTCCGGTTACTTTTTTAGACCGGACAAATCTTACGGTTATAAGACCGATGATGTACGTATCCGAAGCGGAGGTACGGGGCTTCAAAAACAAATATCAGCTTCCGGTTGTGACAAATCCGTGTCCGGTAGACGGTGCAACGAAGCGCCAGTATGTCAAAGAGCTGGTGCGAAAAATCCAACTGGAAAATCCGGACGCGAAAAAAAGAATGTTTACCGCCATTTTAGATGGAAATATTCCCGGATGGCCGGAAAAACGAAAGGAAAACAGGGAAAGGAAGGAACGTTTATGAAAGAAAAAGCATATTTTGAAAATGTGAATATAAAAAATGAAACATTACTGCGGAATTTGTTGACGGAGATGCCGCCTTACTGCAAGCAGTTTTTTATTGGAATAGAACCTACTACATCTTCGCGGACAAGGATTGCCTATGCTTACGATTTGAACTGCTTTTTTGATTATCTCTGTGAAACAAACCCGATTTGCAAAAAAGGCGGACGGAAAGATATTCCGCTTAGCGCATTAGACGCGATTGTGCCAATGGATATTGAAGAATATCTTTCCTATTTAAAGTATTATAAAAAAGACGGCATTGAACATACGAATGATGAGCGTGGCTTAAAGAGAAAGCTTGCGTCTCTCCGCTCCTTTTACCGCTATCTGTATAAAAATGAATTTATTGACAATGACCCGGCGGTAAAGGTTGACATGCCAAAAATTCACGAAAAGAACATTACCCGGTTAGATGTTGATGAAGTAGCCCGGCTGTTAGATGAAGTAGAATCCGGAGACAGCCTCACCGAACAGCAGAAAAAGTTTCATGAAAAAACAAAAACCAGGGATTTGGCGATGATGACACTTTTGCTTGGAACCGGAATCCGTGTTTCGGAATGTGTCGGTTTAGATATGGAAGATGTCGATTTCAAAAACAACGGAATAAAAATCCACCGGAAAGGCGGCGCAGAGGTTGTTGTTTATTTTGGGGATGAAGTACGCCAGGCATTATTAGAGTATATGATAGAGCGCCAGAAAATCACTGCCGAGGACGGAAGCATTAACGCTCTCTTCCTTTCCCTGCAGAATAAACGGATGAATGTCCGCTCCGTTGAAAATATGGTAAAGAAATATTCGAAGTTAATCACAAGCTTAAAACACATTACGCCGCATAAATTGCGAAGCACCTATGGTACTTCCCTCTACCGGGAAACCGGTGATATTTACCTTGTAGCGGACGTTCTCGGACATAAAGATGTCAATACGACCAGAAAGCATTATGCCGCAATTGATGATGACAGAAGACGAAGCGCTGCAAAATATGTCAGCCTGAGAGAACCATAAAAACGGCTGTTCTACTCTATTGGTTCAGTGGATGGATATCTTTATACTCTATAAACCCCATGGGAATTATATTATATGATGTTATGGTTTCATTAGAAATACTAATGTATCGCAAGAAAATATAGACATTTGCAGAAAATTTATATTATAATACTGTCATATATTAATAACATTTTATGATAGACAGAATATTTTGGAGTTTATGGAATGATGTACTTAAAGCATTTGGAAAACGAATATGAAAATCAATTTTCTGCGGAAGTATTCGAATGTATTGAGGCTGTCCGTGATAATTTTCATCTCGTTAAGACAAAACAAAATAACGAATTTAAAATGTACTGTGAAAAATTGTTTGCCTGTGCAACACATGAAAAGTCCGATTATCTTTTTGCACTCTCTTACCATTATCTGATGATGTACTATGCATATGATAATGATTATAAGGATACGGTCAGCTGCGCATTAGAGGGAATAAAGTATCAGACAAGCTCAGAACAGTACGATTTGCTGGCACGCTCTTATAATGTACTTGGAATTCTTACCGAGTCCGCAGGAGATATTGCCAAAGCAATCGATTACCTACTCACCTGCATTGATTTGTGCAATACATATCATCTCTCTTACGTACACTGCATGGCATCTTCCAATCTGGCAGCTATCTTCCGTCACAGTGGAATTTATGACAAGGCACTGACTTATTATGAGGAGGCAGAAAGCTTCTTTAAGAAGTCAAGCATGGAAGAAACTCCGACAAACAACTGTTCTCTGCTCGATGTTTTATGTAATAAGGGCTACTGTCTGCTTTCTGTAGACAATCTGGGAGAAGCACAGAAATGTGCCGGCGAAATCATTTCACTTGCAGGCAAAATGGATTCCTGCGATATATATTATGATGTATTTGTTATCAATACCTTTTTAGCAACAGTTGCGAACCGGTTGAATGATACCGCTATGATGCTTCATTACCGTTCCATTGCACAATGCGATTTTCATACCGCAGATAATTATATCTATTTCCTTGATGAGTTAGATGCATACATGGAATTGTATCTTTGTATGGAAGATTATGACAGTGTGATTGAAATTGCAGACTATTTTCTGAAAAAATGTGAAAAAGACCAGGCTTCTTTCAAAATTTACAGCATGTTTATGCAGAAGAAAATATTCTGTGTAGACGCAAAAAATAATACAGAAGAATATTTAAAATGCTCAAGAGCTTTTTTCGAACGATATAAAGAGGAAACTTGTGCTCATTCAGAATCAATCCGCCATGCGGAAAATGCACATAAAGAAAGCGTTCTGTTCCAAAAGCAGAAATATGAAATGATGCTGTTAAATGAAAAGCTTTTAGCAGAATCAAGACATGATATATTAACCGGGCTTCCAAACCGCGCATATTTAAACAGCTTTGCGGAAGAAACCCTTTCAAAATCCCTGAATAATAACGTTACTTTCGGAATTGAATTATTAGATGTTGACTTTTTTAAGAATATTAACGACAGTTATGGTCATTTAGAAGGTGATAGATACCTGTCTTCTATTTCTGAAATTATGCGGAAGTTATCGGAGCAATATGGAGATATGTTTGTAGCCCGCTATGGCGGAGATGAATTTGTGATTGTTTATTATAATAAAACAGACACAGAAATCATTCAAATTATGACTGATTTAAAAGAACATGTGAATCGTATCATTCTACCGGACAGCAGTCCACTCGGAATCAACAGTCTGTCTGTCTCGCAGGGTGCCATTAACCGCATCCCACAAAGTTTTAACCGTTTATGGGATTTTCTTGCCCATGCGGACAAAACTTTATATGAAGTAAAAAACAGGAATAAAGACAGTTTTTTATTAAAAACTGAATTTTAAAAAGGGACTGCCGCGTTTTTTCGCGACAATCCCTTAAAAAGAATCTATCTTCTCTTATTATCGGCGCATATAATAAAGTATCCCGCCGAAAAATCCAATTCCCACACTGCAATATCCTGTAATTAAAAAGCACCATTCCATCCAGCGGGAAGAATATCCGTTCAAACCTCCAATGACCAGACAAAAACAAAGCGGTATTATTATCCAAAGCAACACATTTGCTGCCACAAAATAAGATGCTTTTTTGCTATCCGGTAAATCCGTTCTCTCTATATAATTCCATAATCTTTTCATATGCCACACCAGCCATTCTTTTTTCTTTTATTATGGAATTTACCAAAAAAGAAAACTATCAAGCTTTATTAAAATGTGTGTAAAATAAAAGTAAAATTATTTGTGTGCTTTAGATTTATCCGTTTTTTCTGCATTTTGCGATAACACCGTATTAATCTTTTCATTTATACGTTCTTTTACAAGTGCTGCAATCTCCTGCGTTTTCAAAGAACCGTATTCTTCATATAAAATAGGTTCAAGGTAATGCACCTGTGTTGTAACCGGTCCTAGACAGAAGCTGTTAAATACACGGTAAGAATCAATCAGGGCAACCGGTATAATCGGAGCCTTGGTCTTTAATGCAATCTTAAAGCTGCCTGCTTTAAAATCACACACATGATTTCTGTTATTGAAATCATAACCACCTTCTGGAAAAAGAACATAACACTTTCCGTTCTTCACATCTTCGGAGACTTCGTTAATAATCGTTAAAGCCTGACGGACATCCTTCTTATCAAGGCGTTTTCCCTCCAGCAAATCAATAAATTCCCTCACCAGTATTGTATTAGACTTTGCCTTATCCATTACAATAGAACATGGCTTACGATGTGTATATATAATACCCAACGCATCATATTTCCCCTGATGATTTGGATACATCATATAACCACCTTCTTCTGGCAAGTTCTCCTGACCATAGGCTTTTGTATGAATTCCACCCGTAACCTTCATCAGACGGATGCAATGTCTCGCAAGCTCATATCGTTCTTTGGCAGAATATTTCTCGGGATGGTCTGCTTCCTTCCTCATCTTTGGAATCATATATGGGGCACGAAACAAATTCATTAAAATGACATATAAAAAACGTAACATCAGATTCTCTCCATAACTCTAAGCGTTCAGCCCTTCACAATCTCTCCGTTATGAAACCAGGCTGCAATGTTTATTATACCCTATCCTTGCGAAAATGACAACTCGGAGACTTATCTGATATTAACTACAGACTTTATCGAATACTGACTGCAGAACCTTTATCTGATATTGGCTGCGTCAGAATAATATGGAATAGTGATATAAGCTCCTGCATGAATCTCATCGCCACAAATCTTATTAATAGAGCATACTTCTTCAATATACTCATTCATATCACGATAATCTTCTGTAATGTAATCTTCTGCTATGGACCATAAGGTATCACCGCTGTCAATCCGGATACTTGTATAATACTTATGTGCAGCTTCGGCAGATGCTGCCTGTGCGCGAACCGAACCAAGCAAAAATAAACTGATAACGATAATTACTGTAATGCATAACGCTGCGCATAAAAACTTCTCCTCGCCGGTAACAGCTTTTCTTTCCATGCTTTTTCTTATTATTATCATAATCAATTCCTCCCAGATACATGCAAATACGATAACCGAACGTTTGTTTGCTTCTATATTTATATATTACATTTCGAACACTTGTTTGTCAAGTGGAAATTCGAACAAATTTTCGGAATATACGTTTGCAATTCAAAAACATGTATGGTACTATAAATTAAGGAATGATAAAGGAGGACATATATGTCAAACGGTAAAATTAGTGCAAAGCAGCAGGAAATTTTGGAATATATTAAAAGTGAGATTTTAAAAAAGGGATATCCTCCGGCGGTAAGGGAAATTTGTGAAGCAGTTCACTTAAAGTCTACCTCATCCGTTCACTCTCATCTTGAGACATTAGAGAAGAACGGATATATCCGCAGGGATCCTACGAAGCCAAGGGCAATTGAGATTTTAGATGATGATTTCAATCTTACGAGACGTGAAGTGGTTAATGTGCCAATCGTTGGAAAAGTTGCTGCCGGACAACCGATTTTAGCAACAGAAAATATTGAGAACTACTTTCCTATTCCAGCGGAATTTATGCCAAATGAAGAGACCTTCATGCTAAAGGTGAAGGGAGAAAGCATGATTAATGCAGGAATTTTCGATGGAGATAATGTATTAGTCAAGAAGCAGCCAAACGCTGAGAATGGAGATATTGTTGTAGCACTTGTGGATGATTCTGCCACAGTTAAGACCTTTTACAAAGAAGACGGATATTACCGCCTGCAACCGGAAAATGATTCTATGGACCCGATTATTGTAGAAGAATGTTCTGTTTTAGGAAAAGTATTCGGAGTTTTCCGTTTCTTCCGTTAATGAAAAGAAGGCTGCCGCAGGAAGCATAATCTATATAACATATAGTTCTGACGAACAATTGTATATTATATAAATAACGCTTCCTGTGGCAGCCCTCTATAATCCGGCATTTTCTACAGATTATTCACATCTACAATTTTTCCATCTCTCCAGGTTCTTTCAAGGTCATAGAATAAGCGGTCCTCTTTGGAAAAAATATGGATAATAATATCACCGTAATCCATTAATATCCAGGTAGAACTCTGATTTCCTTCTACCTGCTGTACTTTTGCTCCAGCTTTATAAAGTGCTTCGTCTGCAGCATCCCGCATCGCCTGAAGCTGGTTCTGGTTAGTTCCGTTTGCGATAATAAAATAATCTGCAATCGGTGAGATTTCACTGATATCAATAACAGTTACATCTTCTGCTTTTCTGTCTTCTAATGCAGCTACTGCAATTTTTGTTAATTCCTTTGCTGTCATGGTTCCTCCTTATTTTCAGGTTTCTGATTTTTTATATTGTTTATAAAATTCATACGTCATCTGGGTTGCCGGGTCAATATTTCCCCCACGCTTCTTCAAATAAACCAGCGTATCGTGTAATATTTCCGCCATACAGGCATCTAAATCGTGAAAGGCTAACTCTCTTACATATTCTAAATTTTCTGCCTTATTCCGGTTTGGTTCAATATAATCCGCAATATAAATTATCTTATCTAAAATGTTCATATCCGGTTCACCGGTCGTATGGACTTTAATTGCATGTAAAATATGAGGGTCTGTTACATCATATTCCGTCTTTGCAAGCAATGCACCTAATTTTGCATGAAGTAAGTATGGATTTTCACGCTCAACAGAGGTTACTAAAATTTCATTTTTTTCACATAAATCCAGTTTCTCATCATTCGGGATACATTTTGCACAGTCGTGAAGCAGACCGGCAAGCATTGCTTTTGACATATCATAACCATAAGCCATCGCAAGACAGCCGGCAGTGTACATTACTCCTTTGGTATGTTCATAACGGTCTTTATCCTGGGCTTTTTTCAGTTTTTTTCGGATTTCTGTAAGTTCCATAATCTCGTCCTCTTAACATAATTTGTCTGATTTCATTTTTCTTCAAACACTGAATTTAACTGCAATATAAATGATTTTCTCTTATAAAAGCAAGCACGGCAGCTGGCAGCTCCCCGATGGATACGGTCTCATTCTGTAAGCGCAGGCGGATATCCCTTGATGCAGCGTCAAAACGTTTACAGGATAACGGATATATCTGCGCATGAAAGGTCTGTTGCAGCTTTCGGATTTTTTCAGAGACATTCTCCAAATCCCAGTGCTCCCGCACGGCTACGAGTATGACTGCCTTCTGACAGATAACCTCCGGATTCCGCCACTGCTCAAAATAGTCCAACGAGTCAGCTCCCATAATAAAATAAAAAACGGCATCCGGATACTGTTCGCAAAGCTTTGTAAGTGTCAGATACGTGTAGCTGGTTTCCTCTGACAAAATTTCTATCATGGACAGCTTAAAAAAAGGATACGGTCTGATTGCAAGAGCGACCATTTCTGCCCTGACATCCGGTGCGGTCATTTTGCTTTCCTCCTTATTCGGAGAATGTCCCGCAGGAATAAACCAGACTTCATCTAATTGATAATCTTCATAAGCCGCTTTTGCAATTGCAAGATGTCCATTATGAATTGGGTCAAAGGAACCGCCTAAAATACCAATTTTTTTCCCACATAACTCACTCATGCCATTTGTCCTTTATTTTGTCGGAAGCTCGTATTTTGTATTCTTTTTTGCCTGACGGAAAAGAATAATTTTCTTGCCAATTACTTTTACAACTGTAGAATGTGTGCGTTCTGCAATCACTTCTGCAATTTCACGCGGGTCATCTGCGCAGTTTTTCAAAACAGAAATCTTGATTAACTCACGTTTTTCTAATGCTTCATCTAACGCGTTAATCATTTCAGGTGTTAAGCTTGCTTTTCCAATCTGGAAAATAGCATTCATAGTGCTTGCTTCGCCGCCTAAATAAGCGCGCTGTTTGCTTGTAAGATTCATTTTCATTTTTCCTTTCTTTTATTTATAATATTCAAATGCGTGACCGTACATTTTTACGGTATCGCCTTCTTCTATTCCATGTTCTTCCAAATCATCGAGAATTCCCTGCTCTTTTAGGAAACGCTGGAAGAAAAGGAAGCCTTTTTCTGACTCGATATTGGTATAACCGAGCATTTTCTCAATCTTCGGACCTTCTACTACGAAAGTTTCATCATCTTCCATCGTAATGGTATAAGGCTCATCTTTGAAGAAGCGTAATGCAGGGTCATATTCCTGCTCGTAAACAACAGGTTCTTTTCCGCAGGTTTCCAAAAGCTGGTTTACGTGATATAAAAGCTCTTTCAGTCCCTGGCCGCTGACTGCTGAAATCGGGAATACTTTTATTCCGTCTTTTTCAAATTCATCCTTTAAAGCTTTTATAATTTCATTTTCATCCCCATAGATGGAATCAATCTTATTGGCTGCGATGACCTGTGGTTTATTCAGTAGTTCCGGGTCATATGCTGCCAATTCCTTATCAATTGCCTTAATGTCCGCAATCGGGTCACGACCTTCCGTACCGGCAGCATCTACCACATGAATCATGACTCTGGTGCGCTCAATGTGGCGCAAAAATTCAAGCCCGAGTCCTACTCCCTCCGATGCGCCTTCAATCAATCCCGGAATATCTGCAATAACGAAGCCTTTCGTACCATCTAAATCTACCACGCCGAGGTTTGGCTGCAAGGTTGTGAAATGGTAATTTGCAATTTTCGGCTGTGCATTTGTTACGCGGGATAAAAGAGTGGATTTCCCAACATTTGGAAATCCGACCAGTCCGACGTCTGCAATCACCTTTAACTCTAATTTCACTTCAATTTCGATGCCTTCTCCGCCCGGCTGGGCATATTTGGGAGCCTGCATTGTCGCAGTCGCATAGTGTGAATTTCCCTGTCCGCCACGACCGCCTTTTAAAATGACCTGACGTTTGTTATCGCCGGACATATCTGCAATGACTTTGTCTGACTCTGCATCCTTGATTACGGTTCCTGCCGGAACCTTTAAAATCAAATCTGCACCGTCTTTTCCGTGACATTTCTTTTTGCCGCCTTCTTCGCCGTTTTCCGCAGCAAATTTTCGTCTGTGGCGGAAATCTGTCAAGGTATTTAACCCTTCATCAACAACAAAAATAACGTCACCGCCTCTTCCACCGTCACCACCGTCAGGACCGCCGTTTGGAACATATTTTTCACGACGGAAGCTGACATGTCCGCTTCCGCCTTTTCCGGATTTTATAATAATTGTTGCTCTGTCTGCAAACATATTTTTCTCCTCTAAACAAACAGTTACCTGTTTCACTCTATCTCAAAAACAATAAGAACCCGGCTATCTTTACAAATAGTCGGGTCCATTGTTCATCTTATTATTCAGCTACTGGATAAAC
>CAKRCJ010000008.1 GCA_934307185.1 uncultured Roseburia sp. | reverse complement strand
AAGAAACGTGAAATCCAATGGTTTCACGTTTCTTGCTTTACGAGGCTTATCGTAATGTTCTGGGCAATGGAATTTTCAATGCCATCCCTGCGTTTTTTATTTGTAGCAGATTCCTGAAAAAAAGTCTTTTCAAATCCATAACGCAACCTAACAATGTGACAGCGTCATATATTTTTCATTAAACTCCGGTTTACTATTCCAAATGTTTTTTATAACAAAGATACCGTCCAACACACATAAACCCACATTCTATTACAGCTTCCTCACCTTCTTCCTCACAGAAAAATGTCATTACTTTGCCACCTTTGTTTTTGGCGTCAAGCAATGCCACATTTAGTAATTCTTTAAACAGTTCGGCGTGATACTCATTGTTATTTAAGTCAATTCCAAAAATTTCAAACCATTCGTCATCAGCATCCATATAATAAACTGCACCTTGCGGTTTTCCGTCACTTTCTTTGACAAAAATAACCCAGTTATCTAAATCTGCAAATATTCTTTCTGAATTCCAGTACATGTCGCCTTCTATCTGATTATGAAGTATTTTAAAACTGTCATAATTTTCTTTATTAATTCGTATAAGAGTGTTATGTTCCGGTATATTATTATATTTGTCGAGAAAAGCTGTGTTATTGTAGTCATCCTCAATACATTTGAAGTTCTGCCTGGCAAGAAAATTCACAGCCGGCTTGTTTTCAGCAGGGAAACCTAAAAATAAATTATATCCTTTAAAACGTTGCTTAACAAATGTTAAAAACTCCGAAAGTGCCTGTTCTGCCGCTTGGTTGATATTAAAACCGCAGGTTGCAAGATAATAATCTTCCGAAATCCAATAATAGTGAATAAATCCCTGTACTTTACCCTCATACTCAAATAAAAGTATTTCCTCCGTTTCCCGTTCAAATGCCTTTAAAGACCGTTCCACAAACATTTCTTTTGTCTTGACACCATCACAGTAAGTCGGGTAGCCGGATTTTGTCAGGTCTGTAGCCAGTTCATACGCAAAATCAATATAATTTTTAAACTCATTTTCAGAACATACACGTAACATTTTTTACTTTTTCTCCTTGTGCGATATTATGACATTTAATTCTAGCTTAACAATTCTGAAACAAAAAACAAGTAATACAGAAACAAAATCCATTTATGATGTCTATATCAAATGAAACAACACAAAAAGAGAGGAGCAGAAAATGAAAAATACAGTATATGAAATGATGCAGATTATTATAAATATGGTAGAAAAAGACGGATTGAGTGTATACAGAATACATCCAAGTGGAGTTTTAGGACCACAGGATTACGCATATCAGTGGGAGAACTGGATAGAATAAATTTAAAACTAAAAAAATTTTTGTTTGACTTTTTCAAAAAAGAAAAATATAATAATTCCTGAACGAGTAGCAGACTAGCGTAAATCCAGTTTTGCTGCTCGTTTTTTATAATGCAGTTAAAAAAGTGTGTAGCTTATCAGCGTAAGTCCAGCTTATGAGATAGGTGCACACTTTTTTTATGCAAAAATAAGGAGGACTAAGATGGCAGAATGTAACAAAATGAAGGAAATGCCGGTGAACAAACTCATGGTTCAGATGGGAATACCGATGATTTTATCGATGGCATTGCAGGCGGTCTATAATATTGTGGACAGCGCCTTTGTCGGAAACATGAAGGTGGGAAGCGAAGCAGCACTGAATGCACTTACACTGGTGTTTCCGGTTCAGATGCTCATGGTGGCGGTAGGAATTGGAACAGGAGTGGGAACAAATGCGCTTTTAGCAAGGACACTTGGACAGGGGAACAATAAAAAGGCTGCAAAAGTTGCGGGAAACAGTCTGTTTTTAGGTGTAATTATTTATGCGGTATGCTTATTGTTTGGAATTTTCGGGGTAAAAGCATATATTTCATCACAGACGGTTGATTTAGAAGTTATTTCAATGGGAACAGGTTATCTTAGAATATGCTGTGTCATTTCTTTTGGAATTATTTTCTTTTCATTATTTGAAAAACTGTTACAGGCAACCGGACGTTCTCTTTATTCTACCATTGGTCAGGTAGTGGGAGCTGTCATAAACATTATCCTTGACCCGGTTATGATTTACGGTATCGGACCGGTTCCCCAAATGGGAGTACAGGGTGTTGCGTATGCAACTGCAATCGGACTTCCGGCGATTATTGCACAGGCACTGATGTCTATTATGGTTTATGTGATGAATTTGATTTTAAAATTTAATCCTTCCGCACAGACCGCATATGGGCTGTTTTATAAAGTGCAGCAGTTTGTACTGTTTCTTGCTTTTGGACTTAGAGCTGCAATCACACCGATTATCGCTTTTGCTTATGGAATGCACAGTAAAAAGAGAATTCAGGATGGAATAAAATACGGACTCATTTACACGATTGTACTTATGGTTGCCGGTGTGGCAATCACAGAAATTTTTCCGGGGGCTTTTGCAGCTTTATTTAATGCAGGAGAGTCAAGAGAATATTTTATCAGTGCCATGAGGATTATTTCTGTCAGTTTTATTTTTGCCGGGATAAATGTAGCATATCAGGGTATCTATCAAGCATTGGATGGGGGAATTGAGTCGCTTGTGATTTCACTGCTCAGACAGCTTGTAATCATATTACCACTGGCAGGAATTTTTTCTGTTTTTGTCAGAAATGGGCAGATAGGAGTTTCACTTATCTGGTGGGCATTTCCGATAACAGAGATTGTTGCATGTATGGTGGGATATGTATTATTAAAGAAAATGCTGAGTTATCTCCAAAGAAAGGATTGTTTGCCTATGCTTTTTCCGGTCGGGATATTACAGGGAAATCAGTGGAAGATATAGTGTATGAAGCACAAAGAAAAGTAATTATGGAAATTGCTGAAAAAGAAAGCTGTGTCATCATAGGAAGAAATGCAGATTTTATCTTAAAAGACAGAACGGATGTCCTGAATGCTTTTATACATGGAAACTTGCCGGAAAAAGTACAGCGTATCTGCAAGCTATACAATGTTACAGAGGATGATGCTGTTAAAATGATAAACGATACGGATAAACGGCGCAGGACAAATTATAATTTTTATACAGAACAGAAATGGGGAATGGCGGGCAATTATGCATTGGCGTTAAACAGTTCTGTGTTAGGGTATGATATGTGTGAAAAAATTATAATAGATTGCGCTAATCCTATGTGCTTGAATTCCGTTATTTAAAAATAAGAAAAGCTAAATGTGCTTGGGGCAGGCAGGAAAATTGAAACTGATAATACAGAAACAATCAAAAAAACAATCGTAAAAAAATACGATTGTTTTTTTGATTGCTTTTGCATATAATACTTATAATAAAACTGGAAAGGAATAAGTAAAGTATGCATGAAACACGAACCGTAGAATTTAAAGAAACAATCACAAATACGTTTTTAAAAACTGTAAGTGCTTTTTCTAATTACGATGGTGGAGTAATTTTTTTTGGATTAGATGATAATGGTAATGCCAAAGGTTTATCAGATGTCAGGCAGTCTTGTTTAGACATCGAAAATAAGATTAATGACAGCATTTCCCCACAGCCGGATTATACACTTGAAATACAAAATGATAATCTGATAAAGCTTACAATAAAAAGCGGTATTCATAAACCATATTTATATAAATCAAAGGCATACAGGCGGAATGATACTGCAACGATAGAAGTAGACACATTGGAATTTTCAAGACTTATTCTGGAAGGAAAAAATATAAGGTTTGAAGAACTGCCATGCAAAGAACAGATGTTAACATTTGAGACATTGCATCGAAAATTAAAAGAAAGTATTCAGATTGAAACTTTTAATCAGGATACTTTAAAGACATTAAACTTATATAATAATGAGAGTGGATATAATAATGCAGCCGGACTTTTAGCAGATAAAAATTATTTTCCGGGAATTGATATTGTAAAGTTTGGTGAAAATATCAGTATTATCCAAAAGAGGGCGACCTTTGAAAATATATCCGTACTGGCTGCGTATGATAAAACGATAGAGGTATTCAAAGATTATTATCAATATGAAGTGATTCAGGGTGTAGAACGGAAAAAGATAGAAACGATACCAGAAGCAGCATTCCGGGAAGCAATTGCAAATGCTCTCATTCACCGGGCATGGGATGTAGAGTCACAAATCAGAGTTTTAATGTTTGATGACAGAGTAGAGGTTGTTTCACCTGGCGGTTTGCCATCTGGGATAACGGAAAAAGAATATTTATCGGGAAAAATTTCTGTTTTAAGAAACAGAAACCTTGCAAATGTCTTTTACAGGTTAGGTTTTGTTGAGATTTTCGGAACGGGGATTGCAAGAATAAAACAACTCTATGAAGAGGCATTAAGAAAACCGGATTTTGAAGTAACAGAAAATACAATAAAGATTATGCTTCCTGCTTATGAAGAGAATATGAATTTAACGGAAGATGAAAAAAAGGTATATAAAATTTTAAGCAGGACAATGTTAAAGCCAATTAGTGAAATTGCACCGTATGTATCTTTTGGAAAATCAAAGACAGTACAATTATTAAAAGATATGGCACAAAAAGGTATTATTGTGGTTGAAGGCAGGGGGAGAGGTACAAAGTATATTATAAAATAACACAAAAAGGGGCTGGGAAAATGCCCCTTTCTGCATATAATTTTTACTAAAAAATTATTTCCGAATTCCCGCAAGCACATCATCCGGAATGACAAACTGTACACAGCCCATGTACATCGGTGCAACATCACCTTCATTAAAACAGATAACTGCAAACGTTCGCCGGTCGAAAGATTGATGGTATAGTAATAATCCCATTCAGCACTGCTTCCGGCAGACTGGTAGCAGATAAGCTTGTCGGTGATGGATTTCGTTTTTCCGGTTTTCTCTTTTCGCCTGTTCGATTTTTTTCTTCATTTTAAGTACCTGCCTTTCTGATATTGTAGATGGCGATTTTCAGGAAAATACCCAGTCATCTTTTAAATCAAGCTTTAATGTATGGCAGTTTTTTATCACATATTCTTCACAAATTAATCAGATAACTGCCATATTTTGTTCAAAAAATGAACATAAAGAAACGGTATATTAATTACATCACAAGGAAGTGATAACTAAATTTTTTTCATAAACTCTCCCCTTATAAAAAGAGCTTCGTATAGACTTAAGCGTTAAGTTTACACGAAGCTCTTTTTTTATATCGTTTTACGTGATTTTAAGATAAAATTCCGGTCGACTGTAAGAAAAGGATAAACATCATGACTGGTGCAACATAGCGTATCATGATGCAGTAAAGACGTTTTCTGCCGAATTTGCTTCCATCGCGTTCCATTTCTTCAATGACATAGCCGGGTGTTTTAATCCAGCCGATTAAAATAGTGGAAAGCAGCGCAATAAACGGCATCATAACACTGTTGCTGATGTAATCCATAATGTCTAATAACTGTCCGGTAGAGCCGTTTGGCAGTTTTACCTCAAAATAGAAGATGCTGTAGCCGAGTGCAACGACTGCGGAAGCTGCAAGGTAAATACCGGATAATATTAGAACCGTTTTCTTTCTGCCGGTGTGAAAAATCTCCATGCAGTTTGCAGTGATAGACTCTAACACAGAGATGCAGGACGATAAAGTAGCAAAAATTGCCGTGACAAAAAATAAAATTCCCACAACCGTACCGGCTTTTCCCATGGCGGTGAATACTTTTGGCAGGGATACAAACATAAGCCCCGGTCCTGCGCTCATGCCATCTGTGCCGGAAAAAACAAAAACAGCAGGAATAATCATTGCGCCGGCGAGCAAGGCAACACCGGTGTCAAAAATTTCAATCTGATTTACCGCTTTATTTAAGTTCACATCAGGTTTTACATAAGAGCCATAGGTAATCATAATTCCCATGGAAACGCTTAACGAGAAAAAGAGCTGGCTCATCGCATCAAGTAAAATCTGCAAAAAACGTTGAACGGTCAGTCCTTTAACATTTGGCGTCAGGTAATATAAAAATCCTTCCAGTCCGGTGCGAACCTGACCGGCATCATCTGTATGCTGTAAAGTCAGGGAGTAAACAGAGATTACAACGACTAAGACTAAAAGAACCGGCATCATCCATTTGGAAACTTTTTCAATTCCGTCCTGTACCCCATTATATACGATAAATGCGGTAACCCCCATAAATACTAATGCAAAGAGAACTGGTGCGGTAGAGGAAGTAATAAAGGAAGTAAAATAACCGTCATTTGCAGCAGCTTCTGCCTGACCGGTCAGATAGACCACTGCATATTTTGTAATCCAGCCACCAATAACTGCGTAATAAGTCATGATGAGAACCGGAACAAGAAAGGTTAAAATACCTAAAAACTTCCATTTTGGATGCATTTGTGTATAGGCACCGATTGCGCTTTGCTTTGTGCGCCTTCCGATTGCAATATCAGAGGTCAGCAGTGTAAAACCAAAGGTTAATACCAGTATAAGGTAAATAATTAAAAATAAACCGCCTCCATCTTTTGCTGCGAGATAAGGAAACCGCCATAAATTACCTACACCCACTGCACTTCCGGCTGCGGCAAGAACAAAGCCAAGCTGCCCCGAGAAATGATTTGATTTCTTTTCCATAGTAACAATTTCTCCTCAAATTTTGATTGTATCATTAAGATACCATAGGATAAAAAAATAGTAAAACAAATCTTTTTGTTTTATAGTATTGATAGTTGACAAGACACCTGTAAAGTGTTAACGTTAACGAGAATATAAATCATCAAAAAATGACAATATCAGATTGACGGAAAGAGTGATATATATGGAAGTAATGCCACATTTAAAGCTTCAGGATGACCTTGGAATTAAGTATGCAATTCTTCCGGGAGACCCGGCGAGGGTTACGCGGATTGCAGAACAGTTAGAGGATGTGCAGGAGCTGGAATTTAACAGGGAATATAAGAGTATTGCGGGAACTTATAAAGGCATCCGGGTACTTGCAGTATCGACAGGAATAGGCGGACCGTCCACAGGAATTGCAGTGGAAGAGTTAGCGCGTATTGGTGTGACACATGCCATCCGTATCGGCAGTTGTGGAGCATTGCAGAGGGACATAAGACTTGGAGACTTGATTTTCGTGCAGGGCGCAGTCAGGGACGAGGGAACCTCTAAGACATACATAGACACGATTTACCCGGCAGTACCGGATTATGAGTTAATGAATGCATGTGTACAGGCTGCGGCAGAGGAAAATATTCCTTATCATGTGGGACTTGCCAGAAGCCATGACAGCTTTTATACCGACAGAGAGGACGAGATAGATGCAAAGTGGTCGAACAATGGAGTGCTTGGTTCGGATATGGAGACGGCAGCACTTTTTGTAATCGGACGGCTGCGGGGAATAAAGACAGCATCCATTTTAAACACTGTAGTCGAATATGAAGATAATCTCGAGGATAATATTAATAATTACACAGATGGAGCAGCTCTTACGGTGCAGGGAGAAAAAAATGAAATCCATGCAGCGCTTGAAGCTTTTCATAAAATTTCAAAAATAAAAGCAAGAGAGGAATAAGTTATGAAAAACATTTTTAAAACCAAATTAAACACGGCAAGTCTTGTATTAATTCCGGCATGTATCGGTATTAATTATCTTGGAAAGTTATTTGCGTCCGTATTAAAACTTCCATTATGGTTAGATTCCATTGGAACCTGTATCGGTGGTGCATTGGGCGGACCAGTTATCGGTGCAATCTGTGGTGCTGCAAATAACTTAATCTATGGATTTACAACCGGTGACTCCATTACATTAGTATATGCTCTTACAAGTCTTGGAATAGGTCTTGTAGTTGGTATTATGGCACGTCTTGGCAAGATGGAAAAAATAAGCGGTGCATTTTTAACTGCGCTTGCAGGCGGACTTGCAGCAGTGCTTATCTCTACTCCGTTAAACGTTCTCTTCTGGGGCGGCACAACCGGAAATGTATGGGGAGATGCGGTATTTGCAGCAACACAGGCAGCGAATATGCCGGTTGGCTTAGGCTCTTTCTTAGATGAGATTGTGGTAGATGTTCCTGATAAAATCATTACTGTATTGATTGTATTTGCAATTTTAAAAGGACTTCCGAAAAAACTTACTGCTCTTTATGATGTGAATGATACAATCGAAAGTCTTGATTAAAATACGGACGTCTAAAAAAAGGGCTTGTCTGGGATTAAAAGTAAAATAGTAGGAGTGATTTAGATGAAGAGTATCAGCTTATATGTGGACAAAGATACCTATTTGACGAGGATGCATCCATTTACAAAGCTTTTTTATATTCTTACAGCAATTGCAGCAGCTTTAATTACAGGAAAGCTGTGGGCATTTGCGGTATTCATCGCAGTCAGTCTTGTTCTGTTAATCAGTGGAAAAATCATAAAAAAGGTTTTTCCACTGATTGCATTTTCATTTACAATTCTGATTACGATATTTTTAATTCATGGGTTATTTAACCATGAAAATGCAACGGTATTGTTTACGTTAGGACCGTTAAAGTTTTATGAAGAAGGTATGCTGTATGCATTAAAAATCAGTTTAAATGTATTAAATATGCTTCTTGCGTTTGCCGTATTTGTACTTACGACAAAGCCGGTGGAGCTGGTGGAGGATTTGGAGCGGGCTGGATTTTCTCCGAAAATCGGATATGTTATCAGCTCTGTTTTTCAGATTGTGCCACAGATGAGCGGAACGATGAGCACTATTATGGATGCACAGAGAAGCCGTGGACTTGAGACAGAAGGAAATCTTATTACCCGTGCAAAATCGTTTTTACCGTTAATTTCTCCGGTTGTCATGAGTTCCTTAATTAACACAAGAGAGCGCGCGATTGCACTTGAGGTCCGTGGCTTTGCTGCCGGACAGAAAAAGACATATCTGCGGGAAAACAAGATGAAAAACAGGGACAGAGTGCTCTGTGCTATTATGCTTGCAGTAATTATCGCTGCGATTGCAATACGGGTGTATGCAGGGTAAAAAGTTTCAAAAAATACCATTAAAACAAAAGGAAGACTATTATGTCATACATTAGAGTTGAAAATTTAAAATACCGCTATCCGAATACAAAGGAGCTCGCCTTAGACGGACTGGATTTTGAGATAGAAAAGGGCGCATTTATCGGCATTGTCGGAGAAAACGGTGCTGGAAAAAGTACACTGTGCCAGGCGTTTAATGGTCTGGTGCCAGGATTTTTCAAGGGTGCATATGGTGGAAAAGTTTTTATTGACAATACCGAGGTGGCAAAGACCTCTGTTTCAAAGCTGTGCCAGAAGGTCGGACTTGTATTTCAAAATCCGTTTAACCAGTTATCGGGGGCAAAGGAAACGGTTTTTGAAGAAATCGCATTCGGATTACAGAATTTTGGCATCCCAAAAGACGAAATGATAAGCCGTGTAGACGAAGTGATGAAGCTTCTTGATATTGAAGCATATAAACAGAGAAATCCATTTGACCTTTCCGGTGGACAGATGCAGAGAGTGGCACTTGCCGGCATTCTTGCGATGAAGCCGGATGTGATTGTTTTAGATGAACCAACTTCGCAGCTTGACCCGGCGGGAAGCGAGGAGGTATTTGCTGCGGTGGACAAGCTGGCAAAAGCGGGAATTACCATTATTATGGTTGAGCAGAAGCTGGAAAAATTAGCGGAATACTGCGATAAAATTTTATTGCTGCATCATGGAAAGCAGATTGCATTTGACACGCCGGAGCAGATTTTTTCCAGAGAAGATTTAAAAAGTTATGGTGTAAATCCACCGGCATACACAAGGATTTGCCAGGCATTTGGCATAAAAAAAGCAAACGGCTGTTATCCTGCTTCCTTAAAAGAGACACTCGCGTTAAAAGAGCTGTTTCCGAAGGAGAAAGATTTTGCGGCAGCAGGGAATATGGTGCAGGGTGGCGCTATAGAAGGTGAAAATTTAAAGTCAGGTCAGGAAGAAGAACAAATTACAGGTGCGGAAAATACCGTGTTTGACATCCGGCATCTGAAATTCCGGTATTTAGAGGACGTTCCTGTTTTGGAGGATATCTGTCTTGCGATTGATAACAGACCGACTGCGATTGTCGGACAGAACGGAGCAGGGAAAACTACACTTGTAAAATTGCTAAAGGGACTGCTAAAACCGGTCGGTGGAAATATTTTTTATTGCGGAGAGGACATTGCGGGAAAGACGGTTGCCATGTTAGCCGGTGAAATTGGTTATGTGTTCCAGAATCCGGATGACCAGATTTTCAAATATCATGTGCTTGATGAAGTAATGTTTGGACCACAGAATATTGGAATGACAAAGGAACAGGCAAAAGAAAAAGCGGTGGAAGCATTAAAGGTTGTCGGATTAGAAAAGCTTGCAGATGAAAATCCTTACGATTTGGAATTATGTGAACGCAAGCTTGTTGCAATCGCATCGGTGCTTGCCATGGATACAAAGGTTTTAATATTAGATGAGCCTACGATTGCGCAGGATTATCAGGGGAAAGAAAAGATAAAGGCTATCATAAAGAAGCTTGAAGCCGAAGGAAGAACTGTTATCGCTATTTTACATGATATGGATTTTGCAGCAGAGAGCTTTAAAAGAGTTATCGTTATGGCACATGGAAAAGTGTTAGCAGACGGAACGAAGGAAGAAGTGTTTGCACAAAAGGAAGTTTTGGAGGAAGCACGAATTGACCAACCGTATCTTACAAAGCTGTGCCAGAAGCTGGGGTATGAAAAATTATATTTTACTTTGAATAAAATGAAATAAAAAACGTTTTCGGAAGTTTCTGTCAACCGGTTATTTTTTGCCGGGAGATATGAAACGTAAAAACAGGAAAGGGTTGAAAAAAATGAGAAATTTATTAGTTGTTGTGGATATGCAGAAGGATTTTATTGACGGTTCACTTGGTACGAAAGAGGCAGTCGCTATTGTCGATAATGTGGTTGCAGAAATAGGAAAGTATGATACAAAAGATATTTTTGCAACGAGGGATACCCACCCGGAAAATTATTTAGAGACACAGGAGGGAAAAAATCTTCCGGTTGTCCATTGTGTGAAGGGAACAGAAGGCTGGCAGATAAATGAGAAAGTAAAAGCAGCGTTAAAAGACGCGGCAGTTATTGACAAGCCAACCTTCGGTTCAAAAGCACTTGCAGAAGAGATTGCAAAAATTGCAGAAAAAGAAGATATTACCGTTACGTTAATCGGACTCTGCACGGATATCTGTGTAGTGTCAAATGCACTTTTGATCAAAGCATATTTACCGGAAATACCGGTAAAGGTGATTGCCTCCTGCTGTGCGGGTGTCACACCGGAAAGTCATGAGGCAGCGCTTACGACAATGAAGATGTGTCAGGTGCAGGTGAAATAGGTATTGCAAACAAACATTTCGCAAAATTTGCAAAATAAAATCTTCGGTTGACAAAACCTGAATATATGCGATTATAATAGTTGTTATCCGTTTGGAAAATAAAGAGGATAAATCAGCTTCCCGCGTGGAGAATAAGATTTTTCTCTGGGAAATATGAGGAGGACATATGGTTAATTTTTCATTAGAAGGAAAAATAGCACTTGTAACCGGCGCAACTTACGGAATTGGTTTTGCAATTGCATCCGCTTATGCAGAGGCTGGAGCGAAGATTGTGTTTAACTGCACATCGGAGGAGTCATTGAAAAAGGGAATGGCAGCCTATCACGAGAAAGGAATTGACGCAAGAGGTTATGTGTGCAACGTTACCGACGAGGAACAGGTCAATGCCATGGTAAAGGACATTGAGGAGAACGTTGGAGTGATTGACATTCTTGTAAATAATGCAGGAATTATCAAACGTATTCCAATGTGCGAAATGTCAGCAGCAGAATTCAGACAGGTCATTGATGTTGACTTAAATGGACCTTTCATCGTATCTAAGGCGGTAATTCCTTCCATGATAAAAAAAGGTCATGGAAAAATCATTAATGTATGTTCTATGATGTCTGAGCTTGGACGTGAAACCGTATCTGCTTATGCAGCAGCAAAGGGTGGCTTAAAGATGCTCACAAAGAACATCGCATCCGAGTACGGCGAATACAATATCCAGTGTAACGGTATCGGACCGGGTTACATTGCAACTCCACAGACGGCACCGCTTCGTGAGACACAGCCGGATGGAAGCAGACATCCGTTTGATCAGTTTATCATTGCAAAAACACCGGCAGCAAGATGGGGAAGCCCGGAGGACTTGCAGGGACCAGCAGTGTTCCTTGCATCGGACGCATCAGACTTCGTAAACGGACATGTATTATACGTGGATGGCGGTATTCTTGCTTACATCGGAAAACAACCGAAATAAAGCCGAGAAACAGAAAAATAGTTCATATAAGATTATGAAAATAAAATGAATTAAATACTGGAATATAAAATCCTGTCCACTGGGGCTGTCTCTTATTTTTTTCATGATTTAGGAGTTAGCCTTAGATGGGTGGGATTTTTTTTAAAACTATGTATAATTGTTGCGGATTTTAATTTGGGTATTACAAATGTGCAAATTTATAATATGACACAATTTTGTCTATGAAAAAAAGATAGAATTACTCTAAATAATTAAAAAGGAAAGCGGAGAGATTTATGGACGCAAAAAAAGATTTTACACAGGGAAATATTTTAAAGAAGCTGGTGCTGTTTATGATACCGATTTTTGGCGCGCTGGTTTTACAGGCAATGTACGGCGCCGTTGACTTAATGATTGTCGGCTGGTTTGGAACAACAGCGGGAATTTCTGCGGTATCCACCGGAAGCAATATGATAAATCTGGTTGTATTTACCGTTACCGGACTGGCAATGGGTGTTACCGTGTTAATCAGCAGATACATCGGTGAGAAAAAGACAGAAAACATTGGAAAAGTAATCGGCGGTGTTATCTGGTTTTTTGCAATATTGGCGGCGGTTCTTACCGTTGTTTTATTACTCGCAGCACCGGCTTTGGCAAAGCTTATGCAGGCACCGGAGGAAGCTTTAGAGCTTACCACATTGTATGTAAGAATATGCGGCGGTGGGATTGTATTTGTAATTGCTTATAACGTAATCAGCAGTATTTTCCGTGGAATGGGAAATTCCAAATTACCACTTATTTTCGTTGCAATTGCGTGTGTGGTAAATGTTATCGGAGATTTAGTTTTAGTTGCCGGATTTAAAATGAATGTGGCAGGTGCGGCGCTTGCAACAATTTTAGCGCAGGCAGTCAGTGTCGTGCTTTCGCTTGTTATCATTAAAAAGCAGGGCGGTATCTTTAATGTAAAAAAAGAGGATATCCGCTGCTCTGAAGAGGTAAAAAAGTTTTTAAATTTAGGTGCACCGATTGCGTTGCAGGAAATGTTAACCAATATGTCATTTCTGATATTATGCGCACTGATTAACCGTCTTGGTCTGGAGGCCTCCTCCGGTTATGGTGTTGCACAGAAAATTGTATCATTTGTCATGTTAGTACCGTCTTCTCTCATGCAGTCGATGTCATCTGTTGTCGGACAGAATATCGGAGCGGGAAAAGAAAAACGTGCAAAACAGGCAATGGGTTGTGGCATGTGTGTTGGCGCGGTAATCGGAATTTTTGTTGCCTGCCTTGTGTTCTTTAAGGGAAATATTATCGTGCAGATATTTACAAGCGATGCACCGGTTATTGTAAGGGCGGCAGAATACTTAAAAGGCTTTGCACCGGAAGCAGTGCTTACCAGCTTTTTATTCAGCTATATGGGATATTTCAACGGAAAAGGAAAGACTGTATTTGTTATGGCACAAGGGCTTGCGCAGACCTTTTTAGTGCGTATTCCGATGTCTTATTTCATGAGTATCCAGCCGGACGCTTCACTTACGATGATTGGACTTGCCGCACCGACGGCAACGGTGTTTGGCATTATTTTGTGTACGACTTATTTTTTGATACTTGGGAGAAAAGAGAAAGCCAGAGACTAAAAGATTGCTCATGCGAAAAAGCTTTATAAAAATAATTCCATCACAAATACAACCGCACAGCATGCCACCGATACCTGAAAAAGACTTGCTCCAAACCATGCGGCGAGGATACCGATGATAAGAGCTGCCGCACCGGCAACTGGGCTTTGGGTAGCTTCAATAATAGCCGGAAAAGTCATAACTGCCAGTGTGACATATGGCACATAATATAAAAAAGACTGGATAAACTGGTTTTTTATCGGTTTGCGGATTAAGGTTAAAGGTAGAACGCGGATGGCATAAGAGACAAGCGCCATCACGGCAATATAAATAAAATTACTGTGTGTCATGGAAAACCTTCTTTCTTATTTGTTTTCTTTCCTTGGAAACAAAATTGCCGCCGCAGACGAAATTACAACTGTTAAAATAATCGTCCTTGTTCCGCTGGATAAAGAGGAAACAACCGGGAGATAAGAGCCGGCAAAGCTTAAGGCAAAGCTGATGGCAACAAGCGCGGCGACCACTTTATCTTTTCTGGCAGGCGGGATAATAATCGCAAGGAACATTCCATAAAGTGCGACACTTAAGGCGCTTACCACGCGAAGCGGCAGCACATTTCCTGCCATAATGCCAAGCGCAGTCCCAATCGACCACGCGGGAGCAGCGAGTACGATTGCTCCATAAGTATAGAAAGGATTTAGGTAACCGGGGCGTGCAATCGTAATTCCAAACAGCTCGTCCGTCACATCATAGGCGATAATCAGCCGGTGGATAAACGGTGTTCCCGGTGCAAAGCGCTGTGTCAGCGCACAGCTCATCAATAAATATCTTGCATTGGAAATTAAAGTGATAATGGCAACCTCAAGGTAGGTGGCATTTGCGGCAATTAATGTAAATGCTGCATACTCACCGGCGGAGGCATTATTAAATAAACTGGCAAAAAATCCCTCCAAAGGATTTAAATCGGCATTTCTTGCAGCAATGCCAAGTGAAAACGACACGGCAAGATACCCCAATGCAATTGGAGTGCCATCCCGCATTCCTTCACAAAAAATTTTTCTGTTAAAAGCGTACACCGGACGCCCCATCTTTTTCTCTGTATGGCTCATAAGAAAACCTCTGTTTTATGGTAAAAATGAATAAATATCAATCTGACGTTTGGGCTAAATAACGACTATCGTGTATTATAGCAATTTCATTTTCAATAGTAAATGATAAAAAGTAAGCAAAAATCTGAGGCAGAACAATAAAAAATATCAAACAAAGTGATAAAAATGTGATTTGCATTGGATAGGGTGAAATGATAAGATGGATAAATAATGTACAAAGCATTCAAAAAGGAGAAAAACATGGAACTTTGGGATATTTATGATGCAGAGAAAAAGCCGACCGGACGCACTATGAAGCGCAATGACTGGTGTTTGAAGGATGGGGAATATCATCTGACCGTGCTAGGTGTTGTGGCAAGACCGGATAAGACGTTTTTAATTACAAAGCGTGTGATGACGAAAGCCTGGGCGCCGGGCTGGTGGGAAGTATCCGGCGGTGCAGCACAGGCAGGAGAGCAGTCTTATGAGGCGGTTCTTCGGGAAGTGAAAGAGGAAACAGGTCTTGATGCAAAAAATGCAGAGGGCGGATATTTATTTACCTATAAAAGAGAAAATCCGGGGGAAGGTGACAATTATTTTGTGGATGTCTACCGCTTTGTCATGGATATTGACGAGACAGATGTGCATCTTCAGGAAGCGGAGACGGACGGATATATGTTTGCAACCTTAGAGCAGATTAAGGAATTTGCAGAGCAGGGAATATTTTTACATTATGACAGCATAAAGCAGGCATTTGAAATGTAGAAGTGTTCTGATAAACATAAAAGAATAGTTTTTTTAATGCTCACTTACAGATTTGAAAATATAGAAGAGGAAAGCAGGAATAATGGTAACAATTCGAATTGCAACAGAGCAGGATGCCGAAGAAATACTCGCAATTTATGCAAAATATATCGAACAGACCGCAATCACATTTGAGTATGATGTACCATCTGTCGAGGAATTCCGCGGCAGGATACGAAACACCTTAAAACGTTTTCCATATCTGGCAGCCGAAAAGGACGGGAAAATTGTGGGATATGCCTATGTGAGTCCGTTCAAAGAACGTGCGGCATATGACTGGGCAGTAGAGACATCTATTTACGTGGATATGGAGCAGAAGCGCGCCGGAATTGGAAGAATTCTTTATGAAGAATTAGAGCGCATTTTGAAAAAGCAGGGCATTTTAAATGTGAATGCCTGCATCGCATACCCACAAGCAGAGGACGAATATCTCACGAGGGACAGTGTGGAATTTCATGAAAAACTTGGGTATCATATGGTTGGAACCTTTCATCAGTGCGGCTATAAATTCAACCGGTGGTACGATATGGTCTGGATGGAGAAATTTATCGGGGAGCATAAGGAAAGGCAGCCGGATATTATACCATTTCCGATATTGGGAGAAGAGAATAATAAATAGTTAAAAGGGAAAGTAGTCGGTTGGCACTTTCTCTTTTTTTTCATATACTAATACTATACAATCCCAACATTGTTTTTAATTTCGTACAATAAAGTCCATAATTCCTATTGACATAGTAGGATAAAATACTTATGATAAGCACTATAAATTTTGAAAGAGGAGGGAAACATCTTGAACTGGGAATTTATTCTGAAATATTTACCAATGTACGAGAAGGCAGCCTGGTTGACACTACGCATTGGACTCCTCGGAATTGTTTTTGCAGTTATCGTTGGTTTTGTCTGTTCGACAATCCAGTATTATAAAGTGCCGGTGCTTCGCCAGATTGTGGCGGTGTACATAGAGCTTAGCAGAAATACCCCGTTATTAGTACAGTTGTTTTTCATTTATTATGGACTTCCCAAAATTGGGATACAGACCAACGCAGAGGCGTGTGGTGTTGCCGGACTGGCATTTTTGGGAGGCAGTTATATGGCAGAGGCATTTCGAAGCGGACTCGAAGCCATTGAACCAATTCAGACAGAGAGCGCTTACAGTCTTGGAATGAACCGTTACCAGACAATGCGTTACATTATTTTACCGCAGGCTATGTCTGTCAGTGTTCCTGCATTTGTTGCAAATGTCATTTTCCTGTTAAAAGAAACAAGCGTGTTCAGTGCTATTAGTTTAATGGATTTGATGTTTACCGCAAAAGACCTGATTGGACTTTACTATAAGACAACAGAGAGTTTATTCCTGCTTGTTATTTTTTATCTGATTATATTATTGCCGATTTCCATTTTGGGCAGTCTGCTGGAAAGGAGGCTGCGTTATGCCGGATTTGGGGCTTGAGGTTTTATTAAAAGGAAACAATATGTTAAGGCTGCTTCAGGGACTCTGGGTAGCACTTCGGATTAGTTTAATATCTGTTGTAATCAGTATTCCGCTCGGATTGCTTTTTGGAGCACTCATGACAAGAAAAAATGTAGTGATAAAGGCAATTTTCAGGGTGTATCTGGAATTTATAAGAATTATGCCACAGCTTGTTTTGCTGTTTCTGTTTTACTTTAGTACAACAAGAACATTTGGCTGGAATTTATCCGGGGAAACGGCATCGGTCATCGTATTTGTTCTCTGGGGAACAGCGGAGATGAGCGACCTGGTGCGAGGGGCTTTAATTTCCATTCCAAAGCATCAGTATGAAAGCAGTGAGGCACTGGGACTTACAAAGCTGCAGACTTATTTATATGTCATCATTCCACAGGCAGTCCGGAGATTAATTCCATTATCGATTAACCTGATTACAAGAATGATTAAGACAACAAGTTTAATCTTAATGATTGGTGTTGTTGAAGTGTTAAAGGTAGCACAGCAGATTATTGAGGCAAACAGAATGTCTAGTCCGAATGCGGCATTTGGTATCTATCTGACCGTATTTTTACTGTACTTTATTGCATGTTGGCCAATTAGTATGCTGGCGAAATATTTAGAGAAAAAGTGGAGGTGATTTTCTTGGAACAGACTTTATTATCAATTGAGCATCTGACAAAAAGTTACGATGATAATTTGATTTTAGATGATATTAATCTTGAGGTTCATCAGGGAGAAGTAATTGTACTGGTAGGACCAAGTGGCTGTGGAAAAAGTACGATGCTTCGATGCATCAATGCCTTAGAACCAATTCAGGGTGGTGAAGTTAAGTTAGCCGGAGAGAAAATCGATCCGAAAAGTAAAAATATTGCAGAACTCAGACAGAAAATCGGTATGGTATTCCAAAGCTATGAACTGTTTCCTCATTTAACGGTACTTGACAATATTTTGCTTGCACCGATGAAGGTTCAGAAAAGGAAAAAAGAAGAAGCAGAAAAAGAAGCTATGGCGCTTTTAGAGCGTGTCGGACTTGCCGAGAAGGCAAAAAGTTATCCGAGACAGCTTTCCGGCGGACAAAAACAGCGTGTTGCAATTGTGCGGGCACTTTGTATGCACCCGGAAATCCTGCTTTTTGATGAAGTTACAGCAGCACTTGACCCGGAGATGGTAAGAGAGGTTTTAGATGTTATGTTAGACCTTGCCTCCCAGGGGCGCACGATGATGATTGTCACACATGAGATGCAGTTTGCAAAAGCAGTGGCAGACCGTGTTATCTTTTTAAATGGTGGAAAAATTGTGGAGGAAGGAACTCCGGAAGAGTTTTTCGAGCATCCAAAGACAGACCGTGCAAAACAGTTTTTAAATACTTTTGAATTTCATGAGGCGAAAGCCCATCGAAATAAATAGGCAATAGAAGGAGAGAAATTATTATGAAAAAATGGAACAAGATTTTAGCAGCAGTATTAACATTTTCACTTGCAGCAGGTCTTAGCGCATGCGGCAGCACAAGTGATACATCAGGAAACAATGCATCAGAAAGCAATGCAGGTAGTACATCCTCTGCAGGCAGTGAGGTATATCGTACTTTAGATGAGATTAAAGAGAGCGGTACAATTAATATCGGTGTTTTCTCTGACAAAAATCCATTTGGATATGTGGATGAGAACGGAGAATATCAGGGATATGATATTTATTTTGCAAACAGACTGGGCGAGGATCTTGGTGTGGATGTAAATTTTGTATCCACAGAGGCAGCAAACAGAATTGAATATTTACAGACTGGAAAAGTAGATATTATCCTTGCAAACTTTACAGTAACTGATGAGCGTGCAGAAGAAGTTGATTTTGCGCTTCCATATATGAATGTAGCACTTGGTGTAGTATCACCGGACAGCAATGTAATTGAGAGCCTTGATGACTGGAATTCCGATGACCAGATGATAGTTATTTCAGGAACAACCGCAGAGACATATATGATTGACAATTATCCGGATATTCCATTACAGAAATATGATTCTTATGCAACTGCAAAGAATGCGCTTGAAAACGGAAGCGGTGCTGCATGGGTAAATGATAATACAGAGGTTATTGCATACGCTTTACAGAATACAGGTTACACAGTAGGTATTCCTTCTTTGGGAAGCAATGATACGATTGCACCGGCAGTTACAAAAGGTAATTCTACTTTACTCGACTGGATTAATGAGGAAATCAAATCCTTAGGTGATGAGCAGTTCTTCCATGCAGATTATGAAGCAACTTTGGTTGATACTTATGGTAGTGATTATGAAGACAGCCTTGTTGTTGAGGGTGGAGTGACAGAATAAATCCGGAGTTTAGGTAATGTAGTGTCGCAGATTTTGCGGCTATCGTCTTAGGGTAACGAACGGCAGCAGGAAAGAAATTTTACAATTTATTTTCACACTACAAGAAAAGAAAACAGACCGGAGCAACT
>CAKRCJ010000007.1 GCA_934307185.1 uncultured Roseburia sp. | reverse complement strand
TATGTATAGTGAAAAAGTAATGGATCATTTTAATAACCCAAGAAATGTTGGAGAGATTGAAAATCCAAGTGGTGTAGGTACTGTAGGTAATGCAAAATGTGGAGACATCATGAGAATGTATCTTGACATTGATGACAACGGAATTATCCAGGATGTAAAATTTAAAACATTCGGATGTGGTGCAGCCGTTGCAACAAGCAGTATGGCAACCGAGCTTGTAAAGGGAAAAACAGTCCAGGAGGCACTTGAAGTAACAAACAAAGCTGTTATGGAAGCATTAGACGGACTTCCACCGGTAAAAGTTCATTGCAGCCTTCTTGCAGAGGAAGCAATCCATGCTGCACTGTGGGATTATGCAGAGAAAAATCACATTACAATCGAAGGTTTGGAAAAACCGGTAAATGATATTTCCGAAAAAGAAGAGGGAGAAGAAGAGGAATACTAAAATTTCTCCGGCTCCGTTAGAAAAGACCAGATGCAGACAAACAATAAATCTGTAGCCGGTCTTTTTCTTTTATTTGTAGTTTCTATTTTTGTGGAACTATGATAAAATAAAAAAATGATGATAATTTTGTGGGGGTAGAGTTTAACATAATAAAATCAGAGGTATTATAATGGAAGAAATGCATGTAGAAGATTTTAACGACTATGATGATGAAAGAATTGAAGATGCTGCAAGAGAACGGCTTGATAAAGCAAAGAAGCAGTCTGAAATACCAAATGAGAATAATTCGCTTTTTAAAGAGATTATGAGCTGGGTAATTCCTTTTGCAACAGCGATTTTTGCAGCATTAGTGATAAAGAACTATTTGATTATTAATGCAGATGTTCCGACCGGTTCTATGGAAAATACGATTATGACGGGTGACCGGTTTGTTGGAAACCGTCTGGCGTACATAAAATCCGGTGCAAACCGTGGGGATATTGTTGTTTTCAGATATCCGGATAATGAAAAAGAAATTTATGTAAAACGAGTCATTGGACTGCCGGGTGAGACAGTTGTGATTGATGATGGCAAAATTTATATTGATGGTTCTACAGAACCGTTAGAAGAGGATTATCTGAAAGAGGAGTGGACGGTTGCGACCGGACCATATACATTTGAAGTGCCGGAGGACAGCTATTTTGTGATGGGTGATAACAGAAATCATTCCTGGGATGCAAGATACTGGACGAACACTTATGTGACAAAAGATAAAATTCTTGGAAAAGCGCTGTTTGTTTATTGGCCATTTTCAGATTTCGGAAAATTAGAGTAGAGGGGAAGCATAATATTATGGTTACTTTACTTACAAAGATATTTATTAAGGATACCGGCGATAAAATAAAGCTGCGGGAAGCATATGGAATGTTATGCGGTATGGTTGGTATATTTTTTAATGTTCTTTTATTTGCAGGAAAGTTTTTAGCAGGAACATTGAGTAATTCCATTGCAATTACAGCAGATGCATTTAATAACCTTTCGGATGCAGGCTCTTCGATTGTTACATTACTCGGATTTAAGCTTGCAGGTGCAAAGCCGGATACAGAGCATCCCTTTGGACATGGGAGAATTGAGTATATATCGGGATTAGTTGTGGCAGCAGCAATTCTTTTAATGGGATACGAACTCATCCGTGATTCCATCGGAAAAATTATTCATCCGGAAGAGACGGAGTTTACACCTTTAGTTGCGGTTATATTAATTGTATCCATTCTTGTAAAGCTTTATATGGCATACTATAACCGGTCCATCGGGAAAAAACTGGACTCCGCAGCAATGCGCGCGGTGGCAACGGACAGCTTAAGTGATACTATGGCAACAACGGTGGTACTTTTTGCGTCTGTATTTACCCATTTTACGGGAATTGTAATCGATGGCTATTGTGGTCTCTTAGTTGGTTTTCTCGTTGGCTACGCGGGCTTTGACGCAGCCAGAGAGACACTTAATCCACTGCTTGGACAGCCGCCTGCACGCGAATTTGTGGATAAGATTGATGAAATTGTAATGTCACACCCGGAAGTATGCGGAGTGCATGATTTAATTGTACATGATTATGGTCCGGGCAGACAGATGATTTCTTTGCATGCAGAATTACCGGCAGAGGGAAATATTATGGAATTGCATGATGTGATTGATAATATTGAAAATGAGCTGCGGGAGACGTTAGGGTGTGAGGCAACCATTCATATGGACCCAATCGTGACATCCGACGAGCATGTAAGTGAGACAAAGGCAGCTATGGTATCTTTGATTAAGTCAATTGATAAGGAGCTTTCCATTCATGATTTCCGGATGGTTTCCGGACAGACACATACAAATCTGATTTTTGATGTATTAGCGCCTTTTGGTTTCCGGTTAAACGATGAAGAACTGCTCACTGAAATATTAGAGGCAGTAAAGGAGCATTTTGGTGAGAACTATTATGTGGTTGCAAAGATCGACCATTCTTACATATAAAGTTTAAAGTATAAAAATAAAGGGCATTTTCTTTCCAGGATAAAAAATCCAGGAAAGAAAATGCCCTTTTTATATAGAGAGAAAAAATGTGATAAAACGAGAAGAATTATTAATTTGCAGATTGCGCTGCACCGGAAATTCCTGTATTAGAAATTCCTGTATTAGAAATTCCTGTTTCAGAATTTTCCGTTTCAGAATTTTCTGTTTCAGAATTTTCTGTTTCGGAATTTCCAGTCTCGGAATTTTCTGTTTCGGAGCTTTCAGTTTCAGTTTCGTTTGGTTCTTCGGTTTCCGTTGAAATTACATCCGGGTCTTCGTAAATTACTTCGGAACTGCTTGCACGAAGAATAATTCCCTGGGAACCGGTAATGTTTACAGAAACAGTATCGCCATCGGATACATTATCCAAAGAAGTTGTAAGTATTCCGGAGGTAAGATAAGTAGTAGGTACTTTCTCACCATTTATAAAGATTTTTGCATTCTTCGTAAAATTGGCTCCATATACGGATAAAGTATTATTGATTTTATTTTTACGGACAGATGATATATTAACGTCTTCAACGTCCATTACAAGGTCTGTTGCAGGATATAAATCCTCGCCATGATAAGCATATTTTTCTCCGTAGAGCAGGTCATACTGGAGATTTTCAAGACCATTCTGGTAAGTAGGGGACTCAGACTGTGTCTGTGTATAAGTAAACATTGTTCCTTCGTGAATGCCAACCTGGTCTGTAATATGGGATAATAACTGATAAGCGGTTAAATCAGCATCTGCTTTTGGAAGTCCAAAGTTATTCCAGGTTGCATATTTTGTCTTGAAAATATCACCGGATTTCATATCAGAGTCTTCTAGGCCCATAGTTGGAAGATGGTCACCAAACATTACAATAATGGTATCTTCTCCACGCTTATTTACAGCATTAATTAAATCTGCAATAAAATTATCGGTATTGTGAATCATGTTTACATAATATTCCCACTGATTATTAGAAGCTTCATCATCAGCACCGGTAACTGTAATTTCCGGGTTTTCAATAATTTTTTCAGTAGGATAATCACCATGGGAACCAACTGTGATGGTATATACAAAATCGGACTGGTTCTTGGTAGCATTCATGGCTTTTACGGTCTCATTTACAAGAACTTTATCTGTAGGCCAGCTTCCGCTTGGAGTATATTCCGTAATATTCATTAACTCCTTGCTGGTAAAAGTATCAAAGCCCATCTTGGAAAAAGCATTATTTCTGCTGTAGAAAGTAGCAGTATTATTGTGTACAACATGTGTACCGTAACCAATATTTGAAAGGTCAGAAGCAATACTTTCAACATTTGAACAGTCAGACTGTTTTAAAATTGTTTTGTAAGGATATTCGCCGGTACCAAAATACTGCATGCTCATACCGGTTAAAACTTCAAATTCTGTATTTGCTGTTCCGGCACCTACGACTGGTACAGTAAGATATCCGGTTGTAAAGTTCTGTTCCAGACTGTGGAAAGTCGGAATTGGGTCTTCGGACATCTGAAGGAAATTTACTTCGTATGGGTCGATGAAGGACTCAAGTAAAATACAGATAATATTTGGTTCATTTTCTGCTGTTACGGTTGTTGTATCTTTGGAGGAGTCGACAAGTGTTTCGATGGCTTCGACAGTTTCCTCGGAGTAGTCATCCGGTTTGCTCATTCCACGTCCGACAACACTGGTGGAAAATCCATAAACAAAACCGTAATCGGAATATCCCTGCGCAATATTTGCAAAATAAGATGCAATAATATTAGAATTCTGTGCTGCCTGAGTTGTAATCGGGATACCGACAACTAATAATGCAACAATTGCAAGCGGAGAAAGCAACTGGTGGCGTTTTCCCTGATATTTTGGTCCCTTGATAAAGAAGAGAATCAAAAATGTAATAAAGGAAGCGACAACAGCAACGACAATAGTAGCTTCTTCCGCAGTAAAATAGTTTGTGTTCTGCATGGCAAAAAGATCTGGAAGCATCTTAAAATCTGTGTAGCTGAAAGGCGTTACACGGTTTGAAAGAATAATTCCATTTACGGTGCCAAGGAAAATCCAGAGTCCTGTAATCAGAAGACGAAGCTGCGCCCTGCATTTGAATAAGTAAACAATGGACAGGGAAGAAAATACGATAAACGCATTATACAGATAAGCCCATGTGTGATTGCTTACAAAAGAAATAGCAGAGAACAAATCTCTTCTGGAAATTACTTCAACAACAAATGTGATAAAGCAAGCTAATACAAAATGGAAAATGAGAGAATATTTGTTGAAAAAAGCAATTCTCTTATAATATTTTTCGGTGTGCGGTTTCTTCTTTGGCAATTTGGAAAGAAGCCATTGAATTTTTTCGCTGACAGGGTTTGTGACTGTCTTAATTTTTTCTTTTATTGATTGAAATTTTAACTTCATAAATCCTCCTTGTTTTGCGAAGCAAAATCCTATTTCACATTGTGAAATTTTCCCTATGGTGAGGAGAGGATTTTAGCCTCCTTGTTTTGCATCCTGTGCAAAAAAAATACAGGTGCGTTACATCTATCATTTGAAAGTGAATAACACTTTATTGTCTAAGTAAAACACATGTAAAATAAAAGTAAAAAATCTTTTTTTTGATACTAAAAGAATATATCTCTTATTGAGCAAAAAAACAATTGGAAAGATAAATAAAAAAGTATGAAGATTTGGTGATTTTCTGTCAAATATGAATAAAAAATGAACAAACTATGTCCAAATATAGCCATAAATGGGCAAAAAAGAAAGAATAGCCGCTTCACACAGCGACTATTATAAATAAGAAGAAACTATTTTACAAACTTATTGATTGCTTCATTTAAATCTTTTAATACCTGCTGGTCACCGGTTTCGATGGCATCTACAACACAGTGGTTAATATGGTCTTCTAAAATGATTTTTCCTATGTTATTAATGGCAGAACGTACAGCCGCAATCTGTATTAAAACTTCACTGCAATCGCGCCCGTCTTCCACCATATTTTTTACAGCTTCCATATGACCAATTGCCCGGTTCATGCGGTTAATCACGGCTTTTGTATTTTCGTGATGATGGGTGTGGGTATGCACATGCTCTGAATTATGTAAACCATTTGCAGAGGTATGTTCGTGCGCATGCGTATAAATTGTTCCGTCTTCTGCAATATGTGAATGAACATCTTCTGTATTTGTAGCTTTTGTACTCATAAATTCTCCTGCTTATAAATAACATATCAAAATTCTTTTTTATTATGCCATTTATAGGCGGGATAATCAATATCAGGTTCTTGCATTTCTTATATAAAGTGGATATACTATTGTAGAAAAATAAAAAAGCTGCTTCTTTTTGCATAAGAAGCGGAAGATAGACAAAAGACTATACAATAGGGTATATCAGAGCTGGTATGCCCTGTTTTATTACAGTGCTTTTTTGAGTGCATGTATAAACAGGCAGGAGGACACATGAATTTATTAGATATTATCGGGCCGGTAATGGTTGGACCATCCAGTTCACATACGGCAGGGGCAGTGAAAATAGGGCGCGTCTGCCAGAAGCTTCTTGCAGAAAAAGTAGTGAAAGCAGATATTTTTTTTCACGGCTCTTTTTTGGCAACAGGAAAAGGTCATGGAACAGATAAGGCAGTTGTTGCGGGACTTTTGGGAATGCAGGTGGATGATGCCGCAATTCCACATAGCTTTGAGATTGCAGAGAAGGAAGGTCTGGAATTTCATCTGGCGGGAATTGATTTGGGAGATGTACACCCAAATTCGGTAAAACTCAATCTGACCGGACAATCCGGAAGGACACTGGAAGTAATTGCTGCGTCAATTGGCGGGGGAAGAATTGAAGTTTGTGAAATTGACGGGCTCACCGCAAATTTCAGTGGAGATTACCCAACTTTAATCGTCCATAATATCGACCAGCCGGGACATGTGACAGAAGTGACTTCTATGCTGGCACATAAGTCTGTAAACATTGCAACGATGCAGCTTTATCGTGCGAGCCGTGGCGGAAATGCAGTAATGGTTATTGAATGTGATCAGGAAGTACCGGCAGATGCAATTAAATGGTTAGAACGCATGGAAGGAATTTTAAAGGTAACTTATTTAAGCCTTCTGTAGTCTGGTTACTACAACACGATGCGTACAGACAAGAAAAATAAACATATCTTTGAATGAAATAGGTTCGAAATTATGATAGAAATGGAAAGGAACGGCAAATGTACAAATCCTTAGAAGAAATTTGTGATATGGCAGAGAAAGAAGGGAAACCTTTTTGGAAAATAGTGCAGGAGGATGACTGCAGGGAGCAGGGAATTCGTGAGGCGGAAGCATTTGAGCAGATGAGAAGCATGTATCAGGCAATGAAAGATGCAGACAATAATTATGACGGTAATTTAAAATCGGCAAGCGGTCTTGTCGGCACGGACGGAGAAAAAATGCGCATAGCCAGAGAAAATGGTACTTTACTCTGCGGAAATTTTATTGGAAAAGTAATGGAAAAAGCATTAAAGACCGGGGAGTCTAATGCGTGTATGAAGCGAATTGTTGCGGCACCGACGGCTGGCTCCTGCGGGGTTGTCCCGGCAGTTTTTCTGACATTGCAGGAAGAAAAACACTTTTCGGAAGAAAAAATGGTGGAGGCACTTTATGTGGCAGCGGGGATTGGCGGAGTCATTGCAAGCAGGGCATTTCTCGCAGGGGCAGCTGGAGGCTGCCAGGCAGAAATCGGTTCGGCATCAGCAATGGCAGCGGGAGGTGTTGCTTACCTGATGGGAGGAAATGCAAGGCAGATTTCCCATGCGGCAGCGCTGGCACTGAAAAATCTTTTAGGGCTTGCCTGTGACCCGGTTGCGGGACTGGTAGAGGTTCCTTGTGTGAAAAGGAATGTTATGGGAGCAGTGAATGCCATGACTTCTGCCGATATGGTTATGGCAGGGATAACAAGCAAAATTCCACCGGACGAAGTGATTGATGCAATGCGCGCAATCGGACGCAGTATGAGTGAAGACATTCGCGAAACCGGAAAAGGTGGTCTTGCGGGAACACCTACAGGTGTAGAAATCAGGGAACGAATGTCGGGAACTATCTAGCATTTAAAATAAGGAAAACATTCTGTCCGGTCAAAGCGGGCAGATTTGACGTCTCAATTAGGCAGAGTAAGCGGCAGGCAGCTTTACGACAAAACAGCTTCCACCACCGGGGGCATCTGTAACACAGATGCTCCCGTTTTGTTTTTCTGTCAGATCTTTTGCAATGCATAATCCAAGTCCGAAATGTTCCCGGTTCGTATGCGCATCATCCACGCGGTAAAACCGTTCAAAAATATGCTCTCTTTTTTCTGTAGGAATGCCGCAGCCGGTATCCGTAAAGGAAAAAACAAGAAAATTATTTTTAAAATCCAGTGAAAGCTTTACTTTTCCACCGGACGGAGTATAACAGAGCGCATTATCCACAAGGATAGAAAAAATCTGTTCCGTTCTGTGAATATCACAAAAACAGTCAGGGAGAATTTCATCCGGCAGGGAAACGGTCAGATGAAGTCCTTTTTTTGCAGCAAGCATTTCAAATTTTTCATAAGTGTCTAAAAGCAGACAATCCGGCTGGCAGCTTTCTGGAACAATGGACAAAGTATCGGAGTCAGAGCCGGCAAGTAACAGCATGTCATCAATCAGTTTTTTCATATGGACGGTTTCATCAGACATTAGTTTAATAAAATGTTTTCTTGCATCTTCGGAAGCACATTTTTCAACCGACTCCAGACCAGAACGGATAACCGATAATGGTGTGCGCAGTTCATGGGAAGCGGAAGCGATGAACTGCGTCTGTTTTTTCTGTGCAGTCTCCACCGGTTCCATCATTTTTTTTATGAAGAACCGGAAAAAGAAAAACAAAAATAGAAAAGCTGCTATATTGGCACAGATTACAATTAATTTTAAAGAAAATAGTTGTCTCTGCTGTCCGGCAAGGGAACGCAGAATTAAAAAGTTCAGATAACTGCTTCCTTTTGGAATACTGCCGACTGAGACGTTATACAGGGTGTTGGAATTTGAGGTGAAATGAAATTCCGTATGGGTGGAAAGCATTTTGTTTTTCGTATAAAATGGAGAGCTTCCCATTACATTTTCGGCAGCGAGCAGGGCATCATCGCATAATTTTTGTTCATTGTCAGACTGGTGATACTGGTCATAAAAAAGAGGAACACCATTGTCATAGAGATAAATCTGAAAAGAACCGTTTTCCTGTAACTGGTTCAGCCACTGATGGGAAATAATGTTCTGCTCCTGTAAGTGGGAAATGACAGAGCTTGTCTCGGTCAGAAAAGAAGTTTCATCTCCCTGACGGATATTTTTTTCTGCGACAAATACACACAGACAGCTTAAGGAAAGCAAAATCAACTGTGTGACGCAGGTGCAAAATAGAGTGAGTCTGTGATGCAGCTTTTCGTAGGGAGTGCCGGAAAAATTCAGAATGGAAAGCAAAGTATGGCTCCTTTCATTGTGAAATTCAATAGGCAATTGCGAAACTCAAATTTAGTCTGTTAAGATTGTGAAAAATAAACAAAATCAACGAAGACCCGCTTTCGCTGCCTGCCGCTCGCAGCGGTACTAAGCGACCAGAATACGGTCGCTAAGAACCGGCGGCGTCAGAAGCATCTTCTTATGCTTTTATTTATTTTTCACAATTCAATTTAGTTTTTGGGGAGTCTCGCAATTGTATATACAACCTTTTAAGTTATGGGTTACTCGTCTGTCAGGCAATATCCGATGCCGCGGATTGTCTTTAAAGTTAAGGTGCTGCCGACGTAGGAAAGGCGTTTTCTCAGATAATGGATGTAAGTGTCAAGATTACAATCCTCAACTTCGGCGTCCACGCCCCAGACGCGGCTTAAGAGTACCTCGCGCCGGAGAACAAGCTTAAAACTGCGAAGCAGTACTTCAAGCAGTCTGCCCTCCCTGCCGGAGAGACGGATGGAGTTGTCCGGACCGCTTAAAAGTCTTACGCTGGCATCGTAATTTAAGTCGCTTACCACTAAAAGATTGTCGTCCTCCCATTTGCCGCTGCGCCTGCCGAGCGAGCGGATACGTGCGGTGAGTTCTTCAAAGGCGAAAGGCTTGACGATGTAATCGTCTGCCCCGGCATCTAAGCCCTCAATCCGGTCATAAAGTTCGCCGAGTGCTGTAATTAAAATGACGGGCGTGGAAATTCCGGATTGCCTTGCTTTCTGCAAAACAAGCAGTCCGTTCATGGTCGGCAGCATACGGTCTAATAAAACAATGTCATAAGCGTCCTGTAAAAACAAATCAAGTCCGTCTCTTCCGTCATGGCACACATCTACTGTATAATTTTCCTGTTCCAACTGAAACTGCAAAGTTTCACATAGATGAATGTCGTCTTCAATAAGTAAAATATGCATGGTACTGTCTCCTGAAATTTTTAAACCGTGCATCGAAATATGGCAGGATATTCTGAAACCTTTCGTTACATGGCATGAAATGAGTGTAGCATACCAATCTTAGAAAAATCTTTAAATTATGGTGAAATGACATTTTCATGCTGGAACTTTCTAACAGAAAAAGTGATTTTCTGTAAAGTATCGTTTGAAAACTCAAGAATAAAATAATCGGCAGGATTAAAAATTCCGTTTAACAGTTCCTGTTCATGAAAAGTAATCCGTCTGGATTTCGTTGTGGCATCTGTTACTTCTATTTCACAGTAGTGAAGCAAATAAGAGCAGATAGCGGTTGCATGGGATACAACGAGAGCAGTTTCGCCGTCACGGATTTTTGAAAGAACTTCCTCCATGGCATGTGTCAGTCGTTTCTTTACGTCATTTAACGACTCACCGTCTTCATTTTTAAAATTATAGTCCGTGTATTGCCGATACCAGAAATCTTCTTTTGCAATGCCGATAATCCGTTCCTTAAAATCATCAATTATTTCAACGGAAGTGGAGAGAAGCTGTGCGGTTTCAATGGCTCTTAAGTAAGGGGAACTGAAACATTTATTAATATTGCAGAAATTATCTTTTCTCGATAAAATAAGCTTCTTGCCGGCTTCCGATAGTGGAAGCTGTTCGGTTGGGAGATTTTGCCGCTCGGGTATGGAGTGGCGCATTAGAATGATTTTTTTCATGGGAGGGGACCTTTCTGTGCATTGAGGAGTGGTTTCTTTTTCACAATCTTCAATTCATATCCTAAAGCATCAAGTAAATGACTGAATACACGGATTGTAGGAATATTTTCTTTGCGTTCGATACGTGAAATAACCTGTTGTTTATTTCCTGTTAAAGCTGCCAGTTGTTTTTGTGTTATGTTTTTTTTCTTTCGCAATGAAACCATTTCACCGATAAGCCGGTATTCTGCACGGGAAGAGTCCCAGGCTTTTTTGAATTCGGGGTCATTTTGTCTTTGGTTTTCGATTTCTTTTTCAATATTAGTCTGTACGAATGGCATATCTGTTGCTCCCTTCATATAAATTTCTTTCCAAGTAGCTGGTTCAATTCTTTTGCACGTTTTCGGACAATGTCTGCGTCCTTTTTTTCGGTTTTATTCTTTTGCTTATGACAGGCATGGAGTAAATAAATATTTTCTTTATCTACAATAATATAAAATATGCGGTTGTTTTTCTGAAAGTAAACTTCATATATTTTCTTTTCCCATGGTTTAAAGAAAATCTTATCAAATTCGTTTCGTTCCATGTGTTGTAAAACGGTATATCCGTCGATTTTTTCATTCAGAGGCAGAGAATTGAGATATTGATATATTAAATTCCTGCCGGAGTTGGAACAATAAGGGTGTAATATCATGGAAAAACCTCGTTTCCTTATAATCAAAATACAACTTAAAAGTTGTAAAGTCAAGTGAAAACAATATTACAAAAGTAATAGAAAAGTGTTTTGAAGGATATTGTGAAAATATTTAAGCCTGTCTTAAATTTTTAATTACTTCGGCTCCTTTTTCCCAATCTTCTCCATCTCAACCTTATACGCCATCAGCCGCAACAGATAATCCGGCATCTTGCGGTTGCCAAGCTCCCAGTCCTGAAGTGTCCGGTAAGGGATTTCAAAATATTCGCAGAATTCCTTCCGTGTCATTCCTGTACTTGTTCTTAATTCAATTAAAAAATCTCTGTTATCCATAAAAATTCTCCTTGCATATACATATTGCGTATGATATTATGCATTATAACACACGCAAAGCGTATACGCAAGTGAAAAACAGAGCGAAAGATAAAATAAATTTAAAGCCAAATTTAAAGGTTTTTCTAAGATTTGTTTTGTAAGATAAAAACCGGAAACAAAAATGATACATGCAGATTTGCAGCAGCGGTCCGGTAGGCAGTAAGCATGTAATTCTGACGAAAAATTAGAAAACAGAAAGGTGGGGTAATTTTATGGAAAACTCACAAAGGAACAGCATTCAAAAACGAAGCAGGTTATGTGTCACAGCAGTTTTACTTTTACTGATGACACTTTTTGCAGGGCTTCTTACCGGCTGCGGGAAAAATGCAGATGCCGGCACAGATGGAACGGAAAGTCCGGGCAGCAGCGCAGACGGCGGCACACAAGGCGGAAAAGGAAGATTTATTGAATCGAAGGTGACACTTCCGGAGGAGATAAGTAATATTGAAAAGTTCAGGGAGCTGCCGGACGGAACGTTGGAGCTTTTCGGATACGATGCAGATTACAGCATTTATCTTGCAAAAAGCAGTGACGGCGGGGAAAACTGGGAGACAAAACAGCTTGAAGACGCTGCTTACAATTTGGTTGAAATCGCAGATGACGGGACGCTTGCTATCATTGATTATCCAGAGAATGGGGTGTGCCCGTTTACGATTGTAAATCCGGACGGAACGTCATACTCACTTTCGTTTGCAATGCCGGTGGAGGACTCAACTGTGTCGGTGGTAGCATTTGACAGTAACAAACAGCTAATTATCTTAGACACAGCGGGCAGTATGTATGGCATTAATTGCACGGACGGCAGTAAAACAGTGATATTTGAAACAGATGAGGACAGTTATACTCCTTATTTTAATGTGGTCGGAACAAACTGTTTTGTGGTTACAAAAGAGAAGGTGCTTCTTTTTGACACAACAACAGGAAAAGAGATAGGAGAACAGACTGCATTAACAGATTTGATTTGTTCCGATGACAATCTCATTTACCGAAATACGGACAAGGGGCTGCCGGTGTGTTTTTCAGAGGGAAAAGATGCAGACAGTGTCATTTTGGCAGATTATAAGGGGATTTTTCATTATACGATAAATGGTACAGTTGTGGAGGAGCTGATACCGGGGGACCAGACGGCATTTGCCAACAGCGGTGCGGTTTTTTATGGAGTATGCATGCAGGATGAATCACATCTTTTTGTGGCGGGAAATGATGGCATAGAGAGTGTGCTTTACAGTTACATTTATGACCCGGATGCATCTGCAAAGTTAAATCAGGAATTAAATATTTATGCATTGCAGGATACCGACACACTGCGGCAGGCAGTCAATATTTACAGGCAGGAACATTCAGACATTTATGTAAACCTTGAAATCGGAATGACAGAGGACAACGGCGTGACATTAGAAGATGCGCTAAAGACATTAAATACCGATATTCTGGCAGGAAATGGACCGGATGTACTTATTTTGGATGGAATGCCGGTTGACAGTTATGTGGAAAAAGGCATTTTAACTGAAATCAGTGATGTGGTGCAAGAGGTCGCTTCCACAGACGGACTGGTGGAGTCTATTGTGAAAAACAGCACAAAAGACGGAAAAATTTATGCGATACCGTCGCGCTATTTAGTATCGCTTATTACGTCAGATAAGGATACCGTAAATGCTGCGACTTCACTTAAAACACTGGCAGACCGCATCGAAAAGCTGTCGGGACAAAAGAGCACGACCTATGTTGTGCAGCCAAAGCTGGCGGAAGAGATACTGCTTGATTTTTATAATGCAGACTCTCCAAACTGGGTGAAAGAAGACGGAAGTCTGGATGAAGCGAAAATTTCAGATTATCTGACACAGGCAAAACGCGTTTTTGATGTAGATGACCACAGCGATGTGGAAGCCTACAGTAATTATATAGAGACGGGAGTGCTCAGTGGATACCGATATGGAACGTTTAACAGCATGGATTTATTTGCAAATGTTTGCAGTGTGGAGTTTGGAACGGTTGCAGATATCGAGGATTTCCAGGTTATGTTAAGTGCGGGCACGACAGATGGGGCAGACTATGGTTTCCTGTCAAATGGTGGAATTTCTACTTATGTACCATTTTTACAGGTAGGAGTGGTTTCCGGCGGTAATGAGGACGAAGGAAAAGCATTTATCAAAACACTGCTCGGAAAAGAAGCGGGAGCATCGAGCAACGGTATTCCGGTGAACGAGACGGCGTTAAAGGAACAGCTTGCTTCACTCAGAGAGCCGAGTGAAACGTCAATAATGTTTCAAAGAGACAAGGATGACACTATCTATGAAATTGTCTATCGCTCTATGACACAGGAGGAAACAGACACGATTTTCTCTCAGCTTGAGGGCGTACAACAGCAGTCACTTACAGACCTTACTATTCAGAACCTTGTCATTACGCAGGGAACAAAATATCTGAAAGGGCAACAGAACCTTACGGAAACAGTCAATGAAATCACGAAAAAAGTAAATTTGTACCTTGCAGAACAGCAGTAAAAAGAGAGGGCAGAAAGAATGACCGGGAAAAAGAAAAAAATGCCGCAAAAAGGCAGAAAAAAGAAAAATCCAGGCTGGTATTTTCTGCTCCCGGAGCTTTTCGGAGTAGCACTGTTTGGTTTAATTCCATTTGCAGATGTTGTCCGCCGGTCTTTTTTTCAGACAGCGGATAACAGCTTTGTTGGATTTGACAATTATTTTCAAGTGGTAAAAAACAGTGCTTTCCGGCTTGCCGCAAGAAATACGATACATTTTGCTATGGTATGTATTCCATGGCTTTTGATTTTATCGCTCTTTCTGGCATTGTTGTTGCAGCAGATTTTGTTTCTGGCAGAGAAAAAGAAAAAACACAGAGATGTTTCCATGGAACAGTTTTATCGGAACGGAACCGCCGTGTTAAAAAGTATCTATTTGTTCCCGATGGCAATTCCGGCAGCAAGTGTGGTCGTGTTGTGGAAGTTGCTTTTCGATAATCATGGATTTTTAAATGGTGTTCTCCATATGCTTTTGCAGTCAAACGGCATCGGGCAGTTGTTAAACTATTTTTCAGTGCAGACAAAAGACTGGATGAACACGGATGCAGCATTTGGAATTCTTGTATTCAGCTATATCTGGAAGTATCTCGGATATGATATTGTACTTTGGCTGGCGGGGCTTTCTGCCATACCGGAGAGCATTTATGAGGCGGCAGAGGTCGATGGTGCAGGAAAATGGAAAAACTTTTTTTATATCACACTTCCAAATCTTCGTCCGGTAGCTTTTACAGTTGTAATTTTATCTGTGTTAAATTCCTTTAAAGCGTTTCGGGAAGTGTATATGGTGGCAGGCAGCTATCCACAGGAAAATATTTATCTGTTGCAGCATGTGTTTAATAACTGGTTTCAGACGTTATCCATGGATAAAATAGCGGCAGCTTCTGTTCTGCTTTCGGTTATCATTGCAGTGTTTGTGCTGTTGCTGGAGCGAAACTGGGAGAGGGAGGATAGCTGAAAGAACAATTTTAAGTTTCTTTGTGCAAAATAGTAGCGTTTAACTATCAGAAATGAGGACATATTTTATGAAAAAAATACCTGCAATCTGCGTCCTGTTGATAACAGCATTGCTTTGTCTGGCGCCGGTATTATTTCTTTTCGCAGGAACGTTTATGGGAGATAATGAAATTTATACGTGCGTCGCACCGGCACTCGGAGAAAAAGAAGGGTTCGCTGTCTGGCATTTGTTACCACAGTATCCGACGCTGCAAAATGTTGTGGAGCTTCTTTTCGATTCGCCGGAATATTTTCAGATGTTCTGGAACTCAATACTTGATACAGGCGCGATTTTGGCAGGACAGTTGTTATTCGGTATGCCGGCTGCGTGGGGACTGGCAAGGTATTCGTTTCGCGGAGGGAAAGAGGTTTACCGGTTGTTCATTCTTGTGATGATGATGCCGTTCCAGGTCACAATGCTCTCACAGTATCTTGTATTAAACCGTCTGAATTTGTTAGATACGCCGGGAGCAATTATTCTGCCGGGAATTTTTTCAACGTTTTCGGTATTTATCATGTACCGTTTTTTTCGTGGAATACCGGAAAATATAATGGAAGCGGCGCGTATTGACGGAGCTGGGGAAGTACAGATTTTTTTACGCATTGGGATACCACTCGGAAGTCCTGGAATTTTGTCGGCACTGGTATTTTCTTTTCTGGATTGTTTTGCCATGTTAGAACAGCCAATGACATTTTTAAAAACAAAAAGTCTCTGGCCGCTATCCCTTTACCTGCCGGAAATTACAAGCCAAAACGCAGGCTTTGCATTTTGTGCTTCTTTTGTGACAATTCTTCCTGCAATGTTTGTATTTCTGGCGGGGCAGGATTATCTTGAGCAGGGAATTGCGATGGCAGGAGTAAAAGAATAGGGAGAGTTACAAGATGGAAAAATATATACAGGGGGAGTCTGTGAAGAAAGAAAAAAAGTTTTCCGGGATTTTCTGGCTGAAAGGGCTTGCCATTTTATTGATTATCATGTTTATTTTTACAATTTTATCGAGAATTGCCGCATCGTTTACGGTTCCGAAGGTTTCTGTTGAACAATCGTATTCAGGGAAGATTGCACATACGGTAACAGCAACTGGAACAATTGAGGCAGGAGGAGAGACTGCGGTGGTTACAGAGGCAGGGCTTCTTATTGCACAGGTTAATGTTCATGCGGGAGCACATGTAGACGCCGGAGCACTTCTTTTTACGCTGGATATAGAAAGTATTGGCGAGCAGATTTCAGAATTAAACAGCCAAATAAAAAAGCTGGAGTTAGAAAATGAGTCAGCAGAAAAAAATAAAGAACAGGCCGCTGCAAAACAGCAGCTGAATCTAAAAAGAGCACAAGAGGATTATGCTGATATTATTTCAAAAAATGAGGCGGCAGAAGAAAAAGCGCAGAAGGAATTAAAAAGTGCAGCCGAGACCAAGCTTGCGGCGGAAAAAGAATTAAGTGATGCAAAAGATAATGCAAGTCAGAAGGAAAAGGAACGAAATGATGCCAAAGCGGCACAGGATAATGCGTCAGTGTCCCTTCAGAGTGAAAAAGATGCATTGCAGGCAGCAGTTGATGCAGGAGAAGATACAGAAGCACTGGAAAAAAATGTACAAAAGTTACAGGCGGCTTATGATGCTGCGGTGGCATTGGCAGAAGAAAAGCAGACCGCCTATGATGCCGCAGTGGAAACCTTTAACGAAAAAAAGTCTGCCAGTGAAAACTGTGATACACAATTGAAGGAAAAGCAGGAGGCAGCCGAAACAGATGCACAGGCGCAGAAGGAGGCATTAAAGACAGCAGCCCGTGCAATAGAAGATGCGAATATTTCCGCGGATACGGACAATTCGGAGCAGATAAATGCAATTACGATAGCGCAGTATGAAAAACAACTGGAAAGCCTCACGCAGTTAAAAGAAAAAAATGGTGAAGTCAGGGCATTAGCAGGTGGAATTATTACAAAAGTGTATGCAGAAACAGGACAGAAAACAACCGATACCGCAGCAGTTGTCATGAGTGATGAAAAAAGCGGACTGCTTTATACGGCAATTGTGGACAGCAGTAATTTAAAGTATCTTTCAGTTTCAGACGAAGCAGATATTTCTGGTACCGGAAAAGAAGAGGAGGGGTGCATCATTTCTTCCATCGAAACATTAGAAGGTGGAAAAAGTGTCAAAGTGACGGTTTCGCTTACTGGAGATGATTTTTCCCCTGGGGAGAGTGCGGCAATGACTGTGACAAGAAAATCGGAGCAGTTTGATTATATTATACCGGTCACTGCAATTTATGAGGAAAATAATAAAGCATATATTTATCTTTTAGATACGGAAAACGGCATTTTAGGCGAACAGTATATCGCAAGAAAAGCAGAAGTGGAGATTTTGGATAAAAACACCAGTTATGCTGCGGTGAGCAGCAGCTTATTAAATGCAGACAGTCAGGTAATTGCAGAGTCGGACCGGAATGTCGGGGCAGGAGATATTGTGCGGCTGGCGGAATAAGGAGGTGTATTTCATGAAAAAAAGAATAGCCTGCATAATATCCGGGCTGCTGGCTCTTATTTTCCTTTTGACCGCATTCATTTATAACAATAAGGTATCAGACTTTAATGATATTATTACCATTCAGCCGGAGGAGGGCAGTTTTTCGCAAAATATGCTTGCGGAAATAAAACAGGAAGAAAATAATATAGATACTTTTACCGGCTGGACTGAGAAAAAAAATCAAATCGTGACAGATGATATAAACAACCGGAACATAACGACAACTGTAATATTGCTGTGCGGACAATCAAAGCTTGTTCTTCCATGGGGAAAAAATCTGCCGGCAGAGGATATGGATGGCTGTATCATAGGCGAAAAGCTGGCATTGATGCTATTTGGCGGAAGTGACGTAGAAGGACAGGAGGTTTCGTATGGAAACAGACTTTTTACAGTACGTGGTGTGGTAAAAGAGCCGGGCAATATTTTAATTGGTCAGCTTAACACAGACAGTGTATCCGAAAATGAAACACAGTCTGAAAATGGAATACAGTCCGGGGTAAATCAGACGACAGAAAATGCATGTGAACGGATTAACCTTCTTTATACGGATAAGACAAAAACGAGTACACGGACTGCGTCAGATTTTCTCAATAAAAATGGAATAAACGGACAGGTGTTACATTATGAACACAGGAAAAATCTAAATTATCTTGTAGAACTTATTCCCGGAAAATGGTCAGATTTTTCAGACTGGAAACAGAACATAAAAGAATTGCGGCAGCAGGAAAAAATTAGCAGCCAGAGTGAAAAAAGCGAGATAGAAAGTCTGTATTTAGAATGGATAAGGAAAAGAAATGTAGCAGCCTTTTGTTTTGTGGGAAGTTTTGCAACGTGTCTGTTTACCTTAAAAAGCAAACAATTAAAAACGAAATATAAATATTTGACAAACTTTATAAGATAGAATAGAATGATAAGAAAGTTTCGTACTTCGGAGGTTATTAAAATTCATGAGACATTAATTTTTTTCTAATTCAAAAACTTTGGTAAAGATTAAAAACAGCTTTGTGCAGCATACGGGAAAAGTATGTCCTGGGCGGAGTCTATATTTTTTTACAGTAAAAACAGAAAACCAGAGTTTTATCTATTTGACGAATTAGAAAAGAATAAGGAGAAATACTCATGAATAAATTAAAATTTGATAGCTATGACGGAGTCTGCTTTTTTAACGGACTTGTCTTTTTTGCACCGGTTGCATTGCTTGTAAGAACGCATGCCGGTGTGTCAGAACATACTTTTTTTCTTTTACAGGCATTATTGTCTGCAATAATCTTTCTAGGAGAAATCCCAACAGGATTTATAACAGATAAAATCGGATACAGAAAATCATTAATATTTGCACAAATACTTTTGCTTTGCGCAAGAGTGTTGCTGCTTTTGGCATTTATGGAAAAATCCCTGCCGTTGTTTGTGATGGAGGCGGTAGCAGAGGGAATCGCAGTGTGCTTTACTTCCGGCACGGGAAATGCCTACCTGTATGATATTTATAAGGAAGAAGAATATCTTCTGAAAATGACACATGCAGAAAACTGCGGGACAGCAGGGTTTATTATCAGTACCATTTTTTATGCTGTAATTTATAAAACAGACGGGCTGGAAGGTTTATTAATTACGACTGTAATTTCAAATGTGATTGCGGTTGGAATTTCATTTTTCTTAAAAAAGGACAGCACAAAAAACTGCGGCACAAAAAGCTGCGGAACGGAAAAATCTTCCGGCATGGAAATTCTTTCTATTTTGAAGAAAAAAGAAGCACTGTTTTTTATGCTTCTGTTATCCATATTCAGTGTGGCATGGCTTTTTATCAACTTTTTTTATGTGGAGAAACTGACAGACTGTGGAATTCCGGCGGAGTGGCTGTCCGTGGTAATTCTTATTTATTCGGCAATCCAAATGCTTGCAGAGCCAATTCTTGGAAAATTGCAGCAGTTTTTTAAGCCCAAAATGTTCTGCCTTTTTTCTGCTGTGGGTGGAGTAGCATTTCTTTTGTTTGGCAGTGCGAATAATCGTGTTGTTGTGCTTTTACTTATGGTTTTTCTTCCATTGCTTATCAGCCTGCCGGAATACCTGCTGAATGATTTGGAAAATCAGTTTGTAGATGAGACAGAGCATTCAAATCACCGCGCGGCAGCACTTTCCGTATTGAATATGGGGGTAAATTTTATCGATGTGGCATCATTGTTTGCCTCGGCAGCCCTCACACAAATCGGTATTTCATGGTGCTTTCTGCTTATCGGAGGACTTCTTTTGGGAATGCCGGCTGTTATTTTTAAAATATTGTCAAGTTCCAGATAATATAGAGGATTGGAAAACTGCTTGGATTGATTTTAAGCTGTCAGATATATTGACGGAAAAATCGGGTGAAAACCGTCAAGTTTGAGTATATCAAACAGAAAAAATATGTTATAGTAGGGCATAGATGAAAGGAGCAGTTATGCAGGAGAAAGGCAAGAAAAAGAAGAGTGCTGCCAGACCGGCAGATAAAAAAGTAAAGAAAAATACGATAGAAAATGCAAGCGCATTGCAGGAAAAATATAGCTGGAAATCAGAGAAAACTGACGAAAGGAAAGCAAAAGCGGTAGAAGTACAGGAAAAACAGAAGGATAAGACAAGCCGGCAGACCAAAGAAAAACAGAAAGGCAAAGAAAAATCAAATGTCTGTCCGTATGCAAAAAAATGCGGGGGCTGTGATTATCAGGGAATGCCTTATGAAAAACAGCTTCGTGAAAAACAGGAATATGTAAGAAAAAATGTCGGAGAGTTCTGCAAAGTGCTTCCGATTATCGGCATGGAAAATCCATATCATTACAGAAATAAGGTACATGCTGTTTTTGATGTGGAGCGGAGAGGAAAACATGCGGGTGGTGGCAGACGCGTGGCAGGAAACGGACATGCAAAAGCTGCGCCGGGCGGAGTAATTTCCGGTGTTTATAAGGCTGGAACACATGAGGTCATTAATATTGATTATTGTGAGATAGAGGACGAATTATCCAGTGCAATTATTAGGGATATCAGAGGACTTTTACATTCCTTTAAAATAAAAACCTATGATGAGGATACCGGTTACGGTCTGCTTCGGCATGTGCTTATCCGTCGGGGATTTCACAGTGGGGAAGTGATGGTTGTTCTGGTACTTGGTTCGCCGATTTTACCTTCCAAAAATAATTTTGTAAAGGCTCTGCGAAAGCTTCACCCGGAAATCACTACGGTTGTAATTAACGTAAATGACAAGCAGACGAGCATGGTGCTCGGCGAAAAAGAGTCCGTGATTTATGGAAAAGGTTATATTGAAGATACGCTTTGCGGTTGTACCTTCCGTATTTCGCCAAAATCATTTTATCAGGTAAACCCGGTGCAGACAGAGATTTTGTACAATAAAGCAATCGAATATGCCGGACTGACAGGTAAAGAACGTGTCATTGACGCTTACTGTGGAACAGGAACAATCGGACTTATTGCAGCTTCCAGGGCAAAAGAAGTCATTGGTGTCGAATTAAACCGTGATGCGGTCAAAGATGCGATAATAAATGCAAAGCGCAATAACATAAAAAATGAGCAGTTTTACAACGCGGACGCAGGGCAGTTTATGGTTGAGATGGCAGAACAGAATGAAAAAGTGGACGTTGTACTTATGGACCCGCCAAGAGCCGGAAGTGACGAAGCATTCTTATCTTCGGTTGTAAAGCTTTCGCCGGAAAAAATCGTTTATGTTTCCTGCAATCCGGAGACACTTGCGCGGGATTTAAAATATCTCACAAAACATGGGTATAAGGCAGTTGAGTGCCAGCCTTGCGATATGTTTCCTTTTACAAAACATGTGGAAACTGTTGCTCTTTTGTCCCAACTGAAATAAAAGCCGGATGATTACATTAATGTCACGATTGAACTTGATGATGTGGATATAACATCTGCAGAGACTAAGGCAACA
>CAKRCJ010000006.1 GCA_934307185.1 uncultured Roseburia sp. | reverse complement strand
AATTTTAACCATGCGTCCTGTTCTGTAGTTATATTGTGAACTACAGAGCGGAAGGTGTCAAGGGAAATGAAGGAAATATTGTCGAGCAGATTTAGATTAAGACCGGTATCAAAAGAAGAATGTCTGTTATGAATGTAATGACTGGATTGACGGAAGGGAGCGGGACTTTTTTCCATAAAGACGATAAGATAGACCGGTTTCATATCACGATAGGTGAAGCGGTCATTTTTATTTTTCAGGTAATTGTACTGGCGCATAATCATGTCGGCGGTATAACAGCTGGCGCGTTCACCGGGAAAGTCGTAGCCGATTTTCTGGATTTCCACATTCATGATAGAACCATTTTTTGTACTCACAATAATGTCTGCGATAATGAAAGAGCCGGTTTCTGCAATCTGGCTTCCCTCGCGTGATAAGACCTGCTTAATCTGGACGGGTTCGCCCAGTATAGCAGATAAAAAATGTTCCAAGCGTTCCGTTGTACCGCCAGGCATCATTACATATTTGAAAACAGAGTCATAGGTAACTGCAAGACCGTTTTTACCCATAATAAAGTGAAGAAGCTTATCGCGGTAAGTATTGTCCATGAGATTAAAAGTGCGGAAGGAATTTTCATCGGTGTTTTGACGGATAAAATCCAGTGCATCCTGCTCGGAAATTGGTAAACCGAGAATATCGGCAAGTGTATAAGTTGTTTTTTGTTGTGCCATAGGCAAAATCCTCCTTGTAGTAGATATGAAATAATTTTTTCTGAAAAAGTGACGAAATGTCAGATTTTAAGAAGATTACGGGCAGAAGCGTCCGTGAAGTATATTTATAATAACATGACAGAATGAAAATGGCAATAAAAATAAATTTGTATTGAGAAAAATTTGTCAATCCTGTTTATTTCTTAACCAGCCTGTCTAAATATTAACTATTCTTGAAAACCACGAAAGCATATTTTACAATCTGTTTATATCTATTTTTTATGGGGAAATTGCGAAACTCAAATTTAGTTATCTATAATTGTACAAAATGGACAAAATCATCGAAGACACACTTTCGTTACGTATCGCTCGCAACGGTACTAAGCGACCAAAATACGGTCGCTAAGGACCGGCGGCTCCCCAGTGTCTTCTTATGCTTTTGTTCATTTTGTACAATTTAATATACTTTTTCTATGAGTTTCGCAATCACCTAAAATTATTTTTACAGCAGAAGGAGAGGGTAAAATGAGCAGATTGGAAATCCCGGCACCGGACCGGGCACAGCTTGTAATAGAAGGGCTTTATAAAGATTTGGAACGGCGGATTGAGTCAAGTCCGCCGGGACTTTGTCCGGTAGACCTTACGAGGGCATTTCTGGAATTATGTCATGCACAGACCTGTGGAAAATGTGTTCCATGCCGTGTGGGACTCTGGCAGTTAAAAGGTATGTTGACAGAGGTCATGAACGGCGAGGCAACAATGGATACATTAAAAGAGATGGAGGAGTTAGCAATATCCATTAAGGATTCTGCAGACTGCGCCATCGGTTATGAAGCGGCAAACATGGTGTATAAAAGTCTGATTGGCTGCAGGGAGGATTATGAGTCCCACATTTTGTACGACCGTTGTACAAGCCATAGCAAACAGGCAGTTCCATGTGTGGCGCTATGTCCGGCACATGTGGATATTCCGGGTTACATCGCTTTAGTGCATGAGGGAAGATATGCAGACGCTATCCGTCTTATCCGGAAAGACAATCCGTTCCCAACGACCTGCGGGTTTATCTGTGAACACCCATGTGAGGCAAGATGCCGCAGAAATATCGTTGATGATGCGGTCAATATCCGCGGCTTAAAACGTGTGGCGGCAGATTTTGCAGGCGAGGTTGACCCACCGGAATGTGCACCGTCCACCGGAAAACGTGTGGCGATTGTAGGAGGAGGACCGGGTGGTCTTTCTGCCGCATACTATTTGCAGCTTATGGGGCATCAGGTTACTGTTTTTGAGATGCTGCCGGAGCTTGGCGGAATGCTGCGCTATGGTATTCCGAACTACAGACTGCCGAAAGAGCGGTTAGAAGATGATGTCCGTGCCATTTTAAAAACCGGCGTGGAAGTAAAATATGGACTTCGTATTGGCGAGGATATGACAATCCAGAGTTTAAGGGAAGAATACGACGCAGTGCTTATTACCATCGGCGCAAGCACAGATAAAAAGCTTGGAATTGAAGGAGAACAGTCCGAGGGTGTCTTGTCAGCAGTCCAGTTTTTACGTGATGTCGGGAAAAAGAAAAACCCGGACCTCACCGGACAGGAGGTTGCAGTTGTCGGCGGTGGAAACGTTTCCATGGACGCAGTGCGGACGGCAAGAAGACTGGGAGCAAAAAAAGTTACCATTTTATACCGCAGACGTGTGGCGGATATGACTGCACTTCCGGCGGAAATCGAGGGCGCGGTGGCAGAAGGAATCGAGCTTCTGACGTTAAAAGCACCGTCCCACATTGTCCCGGACGAAAACGGCAGGGTAAAAGGCATTTATGTCACACCGCAGATGATTAGTAAAATCAAAGACGGCAGGGCAAGTGTAAGGGCGACCGGCGAGGAGGATATTTTTATTCCGTGCCAGACATTAATTGTTGCCATAGGACAGGATATCGAATATCAGCATTTTGCAGAGGCGGGCGTTCCGGTGGAGCGCGGTAAAATCATGACAGAACGCCATGGCGGTTTTGAAAATATACCTGGTGTTTTTGCAGGCGGAGACTGTGCGAGCGGACCGGCTTCGGTTATAAAAGCGATTGCAGCAGCAAAGGTGGTTGCCGCAAATATCGATGAGTATCTTGGCTATCATCATATTATTTCTACGGATGTAAAAATTCCAGAGGCACGATTAGATGACAGACCGCCTTGTGGAAGAGTGAATTTATCCGAGCGGGAGTCCGTCGAAAGAGTCTGTGATTTCAATGCTGTGGAATTTTGCATGACAGAAAAAGAAGCATATCAGGAGTCCGGACGCTGCCTGCGCTGTGACCATTTCGGATATGGAATTTTCAAAGGAGGCCGTGAAGAAGAATGGTAAATCTTACAATTGACGATAAAATGATTTCCGTGCCGGAGGGTACGACAATTATGGAAGCAGCGAAAAAGAACGGCATTCCAATTCCAAAGCTCTGCTATTTAAAGGGCATCAATGAGATTGCAGCCTGTCGAGTCTGTGTGGTGGAATTAGAGGGAATGGACAAGCTTATCACCTCCTGCAACAATGTTGCAAAAGAGGGAATGGTCATTCATACGAACAGCCCAAAAGTGCGCATGGACAGAAGAAAGACGATCCAGCTTATTTTGTCCCAGCACGACTGTAAATGTGCGACCTGTGTGCGCAGCGGAAACTGTACTTTGCAGACAGTGGCAAATGATTTGAATATCATCGACCTTCCATATAAGGAACGTTTTGAGACAATGCCATGGGATAAAAATTTCCCACTTATCCGTGATGCACACAAATGTATCAAATGTATGCGCTGTATCCAGGTGTGTGACAAAGTGCAGGGACTTAAAATCTGGGACGTGACAGGAACAGGTTCAAGAACAACAGTCGGCGTGTCCGGCAATCGGAAAATTGATAACGCAGACTGCGCGCTCTGTGGACAGTGCATTACCCATTGCCCGGTTGGTGCGCTCAGAGAGCGTGATGATACGGAAAAAGTGTGGGAGGCAATTGCTGACACGAAAAAAGTTGTCGTTGCACAGATTGCCCCGGCGGTGCGTACTGCATGGGGAGAGGCGCTTGGCATGAAGCGTGAGGATGCAACAGTTGGAAAAATCGTACATGCGTTAAAGAAAATGGGAGTAGATTATGTGTTTGACACCGCATTTTCCGCAGATTTAACGATTATGGAGGAGGGAAATGAATTTTTGGAGCGTCTGAAAAAGGGCGGGACAAAAGTCCGTCCGATGTTCACCTCCTGCTGTCCGGGCTGGGTTCGTTTTGTAAAAAGCCAGTTCCCGCATATGGTACCGCAGCTTTCCACTGCAAAAAGTCCTCAGCAGATGTTTGGTGCAGTCATGAAAACGTATTTTGCACAGAGCATCGGGGTGGAGCCTGAAAATATTTATACAGTTTCCATTATGCCTTGTCTGGCGAAAAAAGGCGAAGCCAAAATGGAGCTGTTCCATGAGGAATATGCAGGGCATGATATTGATGCAGTTCTTACGACAAGAGAGTTAGAGCGTATGATTCGTTCAGCACATATTTTGCCGGAGACATTAGAGAATGCAGAGTGTGACTCCCTGATGAAGGAAGGAACCGGGGCAGGTGTGATTTTCGGTTCGACCGGCGGCGTGATGGAGGCAGCAATCCGTTCAGCATATTATCTTGTGAATGCAAAAAATCCAGATGCAGATGCATTCCAGATTGTAAGAAATGATATGGAAACCGGTGTAAAAGAGGCAAAAATTATGCTGGCGGATAATGAGGTTTCTGTTGCAGTTGTCTGTGGGCTTGCGAATACAAGAAGACTGTTAGAACGCATCGAAAGAGGGGAAGAGCATTATGATTTTGTAGAAGTCATGGCATGTCCGGGCGGCTGCGTCGGCGGCGGTGGACAGCCAATCCATGACGGCGAGGAGCTTGCATCGGTCCGTGGGGCAAATCTTTATTTCCTCGATAAAAATGCAAAAATCCGTTTCTCCCATGAAAATCCGGATGTGTTAAAATTATATCAGGACTACATGGAAAAACCGCTTTCCCACAAAGCACATATGCTGTTACATACAGACCATAACGCGTGGGAGATGCCGCAGTAGAAAAATAATGAGGACATGCATTTGATATATAGTGCATGAATATGATTTTTAATCTCCCTTTTTGTTTGATAGGATAAGAATATCAAATGAAAAGGGAGGTTTTTATTTTGCTAAAAAAAATGAGAATGAAAAATGGAAAAGGCAGATTTAAACTGCGATTTACGGTGGTAATGTTAGCGTGTATGATGAGTTTTTCTATGGGATGTGGAAAAACAGAGCAGACTGGTAATATGAAAAACGCAAATGAAACAGAGCAGACGGAAACAAGAGAAACTACGGAAATAGTAAATAATGAGACTGAGCAGACAGAAGATACATTTAAAGTATCAGAGGATGATGCAACTGTTATTGAACAAAAGGAAAAGAAAGTTTCTACAGACAAAAACAGTGGGAAAAAAGCAGATAAGAAAGTACAGAAAAATAAAAAAGTACAGGGAACACTTGTTGCAAAATCATCAGATACGAATAAAGAACTGGATGTGAATAATAATCAGCAGGATTCGGGCAGAAAATCGGATGTAACATCAAATTTAGATGAAAATAAGAAACCGGATACAGACGAAGATAAGAAACCGGATGCAACACCGGATACAGATGAAAATAAAAAACCGGATGTGACACCGGATACAGACGAAGATAAAAAACCGGATGTGACACCGGATACAGACGAAGATAAAAAACCGGATGTGACACCGGATACAGACGAAGATAAGAAACCGGATGTGACACCGGGTGCAGATGAAGATAAGAAACCGGATGCAACACCGGGTGCAGACGAAGATAAGAAACCGGATGCAACACCGGATACAGATGAAGATAAGAAACCGGATGTGACACCGGATACAGACGAAGATAAAAAATCGGATGTGACACCGGATACAGGCGAAGATAAGAAACCGGATGCAACACCGGGTACAGACGAAAAAATGGATCCACAAAAAGATCCGGTATATCATCTTGTGTGGGAAGAAAATTTCGACGAAGATACATTGGATAGAAGCGTATGGAATGTAGAACTTCATGATCCTGGCTGGGTAAACAGTGAACTTCAGGCTTATGTGGATAGTGAAGAAAATATTTTTATAAAAGATGGAAATTTAATTATTCAGCCGGTGAAGACAGAAAAAGATGGAAAAGTATCCTATACATCTGGAAGAGTAAACACACAGGGCAAAAAAGATTTCAAATATGGCTACTTTGAATGTAGGGCAAAAGTACCACAAGGAAATGGTTATCTGCCAGCATTCTGGATGATGCCAACAAACGAAAATTTGTATGGTCAGTGGCCAAAATGTGGTGAGATTGACATCATGGAGGTTATGGGACAGCAGACAGATAAGCTTTATGGAACAATTCACTATGGTGAACCTCATGCAGAGAGTCAGGGAACAAAAATATTAGAAAAAGGAAATTTTGCAGATGAATATCATACATTTGCATGTGAATGGGAACCGGGTTCTATTAAATGGTATGTGGATGGTATTTTGTATCATGAAGAAAACGACTGGTATTCCACAACAAAAAATGTAGGAACTGTTGCGTATCCTGCACCATTTGACCAGCCATTTTATATGATTTTAAATGTTGCAGTTGGTGGCTCCTGGGTAGGAAATGTGGATGACACTACACCGTTTGATGAGAGAGCACAGTTAGCTGTTGATTATGTCAGGGTATATCAGAAAGACAGCTATGATGAGAATGTGGAAAAACCGGTAAAAGATGTTGTTTTAAGAGCTCCGGATGAGAATGGAAACTATATCAACAATGGTGACTTTTCGGTAAAAGAAGATTTGACAGATGATAAAGACTGGAAATTCTTAACAGCAAATGGCGGTGTTGCAACAGCAGAAATCGCAGATAATGTGATGAAAATCACAACAGAGGATGCCGGAACAGTAGACTACAGTGTCCAGCTTGTACAGGCAGCAATCCCATTAAAAAAAGGTGCAATTTACGAGGTATCTTATGAAGCAAAAGCTTCTGAAAACAGAAAAATGAATACAGCCGTAAAAGCACCAGACCGTTCTTATATGGCATATATGAGTGAGAATGCAGACCTTACAACGGATTGGAAGAAATATACCTATTCATTTAAAATGACAGAAGATAATGATGCAAATGGAAGGCTTGAGTATAACATGGGAGCTGCAGGCTCAACAGCAGCAGTTGAAATCAGAAATGTTGCAGTGAAAATGACAAAAGATGCAAATCCAAATGAAGTGGAGGAAAAGACGGTACTTGCAAATGGAAGTCTTGTATATAATGGAGAATTCCAGGAAGGTGCAAACCGCTTAAAATTCTGGGAAGTATCTGACAGCAATGCGGTTTCAGTTACAAATATAAATAATGAAAGAGAACTTCATGCAGTAGTAAACCATACAGCAGAAAATCCGCTTACTGTCGTACAGACAGGGCTTGCTTTTACGGATGGTACAGAATATGAGCTGTCCTTTAAGGCAAGGGGAACTGCATCTTTAAAAGTGAACGCAGCAGGAGCAGAAGAAAGTTATACATTGACAGATGAGAACCAGACTTACAGATTAAAAATTAAAAATGAATGTTATACAGACAAAAATCTTGTGTTTACTATGACAGGAGAGGGAGAAATTTATCTTGACAGTGTAATGCTTGTAGAAGCATCCCTGATAAAAAATGGTTCCTTCAATGCAGGACTTTCCGGTTACGAATTTTATCAGTATGCAGACGGAATGGCATCCATTGTTGTGGACAGCCAGACGGAAGATAATGCTGCTGATATTACAATTAACAATACTGGAAATACAGACTGGTATATTCAGTTAAAACAGAATAATGTTGTTTTGGAAAAAGACCAGTGGTACAGATTAAAATTTGATGTGAAATCAAATCTTGTACGTAAGATTATGTATGCAATCCAGAGAGATGGCTCTGCTGATAATGACTGGACACCGTACACGGGAAGCAAAATAATTGAACTTGCAGGAGCGAATGAGTATGAAACAGTCATCTGCGATTTCAAAATGGTAAATGATACAGATGAAAAAGCAATTCTTTCCTTTACACTTGGTGCAGTTGGTGGAGATGCTATTGATATGCAGCATAGAATTTGTTTTGATAATATTTCGCTAGATAAAATTGATGCACCGGTAATTGAACCATCCAAGCCGGCAGGTGAGAATATATTAACCGGACTTTGGGGCAATATTGCAGGTGGAGAAATTGGAACATATACGGCACAGGATGGAAAATTTGACTTTACACTTAATAATTCTGGAACAAATAACTGGGATATTCAGGTTGCAAACCAGCAGCTTTCTCTTATAAATGGAAAAGAATATGAAATTAAGTTTAAAATCACATCCAGCATAGACCGGATTTTTAAGCTTGGCTTTAGAGACCCATCCAACAGTTATAAAGGATTTTATGATGACATTACATTAAAAGCAAATGAAACAAAAGAGTATGTTGTAAATACAACATGGAATGAAGAAACAACGACGACAGGAGAGTTTGTGCTATTACTTGGAACACCAGAAGGTGCAGAAGCACTTGATGCACATACAATTACTGTAGAAGAAATTTCAGCAACAGAAATTGTGAAGTAAATATGCTCCGGTCAAAAAATCAGATTCATTTTTGAATGGTTCATGAAAATGACATTTAGTTAATGAATCTGATTTTTTAAATGGAGAGATTTCGTTATGATAAGAACAGTAAAAAACATCAAAGTTAAAGGATTTGAGAAAAGGAGAGCTATGGAAGCAATACATTTTTTAGATAAAGATGGAACCTTTACAATCGAAAATGCAGAAAACTATAGTTATCTGTATTTACCTGTTGCGAATGAGTCAGGGCTAAAGGGAGCAGTTACCCCGGACTTTGGAGGAGATACCAAAAAAGACCAGAATACATTTGTAATGGAACCGGTAAGTGCAGAAAATCTGCATAATAACCGTTCAACAAGAAATTTTTGGTGTCAAATCAAAGGAGAGGGATTTTGGTCCGCGACAGGAGCGTCAGCAGAAAATGATTTTTTTAAATTTACCGGAAATCAGGAAAAAAGCAGTCTTGTGGCTGGCTTTATGTGGCAGACTGTAACAAGAACCTCTGAAAAATATGGGCTGGAAGCGAAAGTAACTTCTTTTGCTCCGGCAGAACATGCAGTCGAGATTATGCAGGTGGAAATCTGTAATAAATCTGGAAAAGAAAAAGTAATAACACCAGTTGCAGCAATTCCAATTTATGGACGCAGTGCAGATAATATCAGGGACCACAGACATGTTACATCCTTACTTCATCATATTACGGTTACAGAAAATGGTGTATGTGTCAAACCGACAATGTCTTTTGATGAGCGTGGACATAAGAAAAATGAACAGATTTATTATGTAATGGGCGTTTCCGGAAAAGGAGAAAACCCGGTTGGCTTTTATCCGACCGTAGAGCTTTTTCTTGGAGAAGGAGGAAGTTATACCAATCCACAGGCAGTGCGTGAGAAGAAAGAAGGTGTGAAGGAAGGATATGTGGCAGCGGGAAAAGAAGCAGCCGGAGCCTTCCGTTTTACAGAAATCACATTACAGCCGGAAGAAAGAGCTTCTTATACAGTGCTTCTTGGTGTGACTGATAACGAAGATGAAATTGCACAGATTATAGCAGAGTATCGGACGAAAGAAGAAGTGGATACTGCTTTAAAGAAAGTAAAAAATTACTGGCAGGAAAAAGTAAATGTCAGATATTATACTGGCAGGGAAGAATTTGATAATTTTATGCGCTGGGTCAGTTTCCAGCCGGTTTTGAGAAGAATATATGGCTGTTCTTTCCTCCCTCATCATGATTATGGAAAAGGTGGACGAGGCTGGCGTGACCTTTGGCAGGACTGCTTGGCACTTCTTTTCATGAATCCATCCGGTGTTGGACAGATGATATTAGATAATTACTGTGGCGTCCGTATGGATGGAAGCAATGCAACAATCATCGGGGAAAAACAGGGGGAATTCATTGCGGACAGAAATAATATTACCCGTGTCTGGATGGACCATGGCTTCTGGCCATTTCTTACAACAAAGCTTTACATTAATCAGACCGGTGATATGGAAATCCTTATGAAAAAAGTTCCTTATTTCAAAGACCGTCAGGTGGAAAGAGGAACCGGAATTGATGAGAACTGGAACGATGCCTATGGAAAGCAGCAGAAAACAAAAATGGGTGAAATCTATTACGGAAGTGTATTAGAGCATTTATTGTTACAGAATTTATGTGCCTTTTATGAGGTTGGAGAACACAATATAATAAGACTTAGGGGAGCTGACTGGAATGATGCATTAGATATGGCGGAGGAAAAAGGAGAAAGTGTTGCATTCACCTGTGCTTATGCGGGCAATTTAAAACAGCTTGCAGAATATCTTCTGGCGTTAAAAAACAGACTTGGCATCAATGAAATTTCTGTTTTGGAAGAGATGAAGCCACTGCTTTTGGCAGAACGTACAATTTATACAGACATCAAAGCAAAACAGGAGCTTTTACTTAATTATACAAAAGAGTGCAGATATAATGTAAGCGGAAGGACAACAGAGGTTTCTGTTACAGAGCTTGCAGAAAGCTTAAAGGAAAAAGCAGACTGGATGATGGAATATATCCGACAAAATGAATGGATAAGTGATGGAGAAGGAAATGCATGGTTTAACAGCTATTATGATAATCATGGGAGGGCTGTTGAAGGAAAATTTGGCGATAATGTGCGGATGATGCTTACTGGACAGGTATTTTCCGTTATGAGCAAAACTGCGGATAATGAAAAGGTAGCAGCAATTTGCAGGAGTACAGACAAATATCTTTATCAGAAGGAGGTTGGAGGCTATCGCTTAAATACCGATTTTCATGAGATAAAATTTGATTTGGGAAGAATGTTCGGGTTTGCCTATGGCGAGAAAGAGAACGGAGCGGTATTCTCACATATGACCGTCATGTATGCAAATGCACTGTATCAGAGAGGATTTGTAAGAGAAGGATATAAAGCAATACAGACATTGGCGGATACGGCACTTAACTTTTCCACAAGTAAAATTTATCCGGGAATTCCGGAATATTTTAATGCACAAGGACGTGGAATGTACGCTTATCTGACTGGCGCAGCGAGCTGGTATATGCTTACAATGATTACAGAAGTGTTTGGTGTCCGTGGCGAATTTGGAGATTTAATCATAGAACCAAAGCTTGTGAAAGAGCAGTTTGATGAGAATGGCGATGCTGCGTTATGTATGGAGTTTGCCGGAAAGAAAATTACGGTCCGTTACCATAACCCACAGAAAAAAGATTTTGGCGAATATAAAATAAATGAGGTAAATGTAAAGGATGTAGAAGTGACAGTCAAAGACGGAAAAGCAAAAATTTCCCGTAAATCACTGATAGAGCTTTCCACGGGACATTGTGAGATTGATGTAATGATCTAAGAAACAGAAATAAAAGAAAAAAGGGAGAAAAAACATGCAGTATGGATATTTTGATGACAAAAAGCGTGAATATGTAATTACAAGACCGGACACACCGGCACCATGGGCAAACTACCTTGGTTCCCCGGAATACGGTGCAATTATTTCCAATAATGCAGGCGGATACAGTTTTGCAAAATCAGGAGCAAACGGAAGAATTCTTCGTTATATATTTAACGATTTTGACCGCCCAGGAAGATATATTTATATTCAGGACAAAAAGGACAGTGATTTCTGGTCAGCATCCTGGCAGCCGGTCGGAAAAGATTTAAACGAGTATAAGAGTGAGTGTCATCATGGAACTGCTTATACAAAAATCAGGGCAGATTATAAAAATATACAGACAGAAGCGCTTTATTATGTGCCATTGAATGCATCTTATGAAGTATGGGATTTGGATATAATAAATCATTCAGACGAGGTGAAAAATTTAACAATTACAGGATATGCAGAATTTACAAATAACAGCAATTATGAGCAGGATCAGGTAAATTTACAGTATTCCCAGTTTATTACAAAAACACTTTTTGAAAAAAACAGAATACGCCAGTTCATTCATGGAAATTTAGACGGACAGGAAGACGGGAAAGAAGTTGATAACAAAATTGTTGTAGAACGTTTTTTCGGGGCAGCAGGAGAAAAGGTAACATCCTACTGTGGTTCAAAAGAAAATTTTATTGGACACTATCATGATTATTCAAATCCGGTTGGTGTGGTGAATGGAAAATTAGATAATTCCTTAAACTATAATGAAAACAGCTGTGGGGCACTTGCCTTAGAAATCACATTGCAGCCGGGTGAAACTAAAAATATCGCATTTCTTCTCGGAATGAAATACAATGACGAAGCAGAACAAATCTGTGCACATTATGCAAACCCGAAAGAGGTATGTGAAAAAGAAGTAAAGGAATTAATAACTTACTGGCACACAAAATTAGAGCATTTCCAGGTGAAAACACCAAGCCCTGAATTTGACACAATGATTAACACATGGAATGCATATAACTGTTTTATGACATTTATATGGTCGCGTGCGGCATCCTTTGTGTACTGTGGTCTTCGGAATGGCTATGGATATCGTGACACGGTACAGGATATTCAGGGTGTGATTCATCTTGCACCAGAGATGGCAAAAGAAAAAATTCGCTTCATGCTTTCGGCACAGGTGCATCATGGAGCAGGTCTTCCGCTTGTAAAATTTACACATAATCCGGGACATGAAGATACACCGGAGGACGCTTCTTATGTGAATGAAACAGGACATCCAGAATATAGGGCAGATGATGCACTCTGGCTGTTTCCTACCGTTTATAAATACATTACAGAGACGGGAGATATGGCATTTTTAGATGAAGTAATTCCATTTGCAGACAAGGAGGAAGGAACGGTATATGAGCATTTAAAACGTGCCGTTGATTTTTCCATGAATCATCTTGGAGTGCATGGAATGCCGGCTGGACTTTATGCAGACTGGAATGACTGCTTACGGCTTGGAAAAGCAGGAGAATCAACCTTTGTTGCATTACAGTTCTATTATGCAATGACAATTTTAGAAAAATTTGCACAGTATAAAGGGGATACAGAATACATAAGATATCTGGAGGAAAAACAGCAGGCACAGGGTAAAGTAATCAATGAGTTCTGCTGGAATGAAGATCGTTTTATCCGTGGATTTACAGAGGCAGGACAGACAATTGGAAAGAGAACGGATAATGAGGCAAATATGTGGTTAAATCCACAGAGCTGGAGTGTTATCAGTGGACTTGCAACAAAAGAACAGGCAAAGCTTGCCATGGATAATGTTTATGAGAAATTAAATACGCAGTTTGGTGCTGTTTTAATGGATCCGCCATATCATAAGGAAGCGTTTGACGGTGCACTTGCCGTAATTTATAACGCAGGAACAAAAGAAAACGCTGGTATTTTCTCACAGTCACAGGGATGGCTGATTCTTGCAGAGGCATTGCTTGGGCATGGTGATAAAGCATTTACCTATTTTATGGAAAATTCACCGGCAGCACAGAATACGATAGCAGAAAAACGTGTGTTAGAGCCTTATTGCTATGGGCAGTTTACAGAGGGAAAAGCAAGCCCACAGTTTGGACGTTCCCATGTTCACTGGCTGACAGGAACTGCTTCTACCGTAATGGTAGGCTGTGTGGAGGGTATTCTTGGCATGCGGCCTGATTTTGACGGGCTTAGTATTGAACCTTCTGTTCCAAAAGAGTGGGAACAGTTTGAAATTGAAAAAGATTTTCGTGGAAAACATTTACATATTGTTGTGAAAAACAGCGGGCATGTACAGAGTGGATGTTTAAAAATGATAGTAAATGGTGTAGAGGCAGAAGGAAAATATGTCAGGGAAGATATGTTAACAGCTGTGACAGAGATTGAATATATCATGTCATAAAAAAGAAGCTAAAAAATCGTTCAGATCTTATGGTCCGGACGATTTTTTAACGTTGTGAAATCTTAGTTTTTTGATGCTTCTTCCCAGTTTGAACGGAAATGCATCATACGGTATTTATAAGGTGTGATACCGGTTTTTTTCTGGAATACCTGGATAAAATGACTTTGGGACGAAAAAGAAAAATAGTTTGCAATTTCTACGATGCTGTAATCGGAATATTGCAAAAGGTTTTTTGACTTTTCAATTTTTAAATCCACAATATAATGACTTAATGGAATCCCCATTTCTTTTAAAAACAGCTTGGATAAATAGCTTTCCGATAAATGCAGATATTCGGATAATTCTTTAATTGTAATGCGGTAATGGATATGGCTGTAAATATAGTCCATACAAAGAACAATTGGTTTGGATAAAATATGCCGGCGTTTCAATTCATTCATACGGTTGCATAAATCAACGCACATGGTATCATGCAGCCTGCTGATTTGTTCAATGGTTTTACATTTATCCATTTTTAAAATATAAAAATCACTGAGACTGTAAGCCTGTTCCTGTTCCATTCCTGCGTGGACGCAATAGCGTGTAATCATGGCGGTTGTGACGACAAAATGATAGCGGATATTCTGAAGCTTATCTTCTGACAGTTTTCCCATTCCGTCAGGGTTAACAAAGGTATTATTCTTACAGTTTTCTTCAATGTAGTCAATATTTCCATTTGCAATTGCATCATAAAAAGTAAATTCCGCTTCTATGACACGGTGTTGTTCTAACATTTCCTGATTTACAAATTCACTCCGATACCATTCTCTGGAAAGATCCATAATAAAAACTCCTTTTTGAGGTGAAAAATTACTTTTTTATAATAGCATATTGATGATGCAAAACATAACATGAATATGATATTTTGTCAATGAATTTTATATAAGAATTGCAGTAAAAAACATACAATACAATTACAAAATGAACAAGAAATTAAGGGAGGAACTAAAAATGAAAAAGAAATTGTTATCAGCATTACTTGCTACAGCAATGACAGCATCCATGCTTGCAGGATGCGGAAGCGATGCAGCTTCAACGGGGGATGATGCAGCAAAGGAAACAGCGGATAATGGAGTAGCCGCAACAGAGGAAGCTGGTACAGCAGATGAAACAGTTGCAGCAGACGAAGGAAAGGTATTAAATATTTACTGTTGGAATGATGAATTCCAGAGACGTTTAAAAGCTCACTATAGTAAATATGAAGAAGTAGATGCTACAACAGGTAAGATTGGTGATATCACAGTAAAATGGAATATTACGCCGAGTGATGATAGTGCATATCAGAATAACCTGGATGCGACGCTTTTAGAACAGGATTCTGCATCGGCAGATGATAAAATTGATTTATTTTTATTAGAAGCAGATTATGCATTAAAATATGTTGATACAGATTATACAATGGCACTTAACGACCTTGGAATTACAGCGGATGATTTAAAAGAACAGTATCAGTACACAAAGGATATCGTAACAGATTCTGACGGCGTATTAAAAGGTGTTTCATGGCAGGGCTGTCCTGGTGTATTATTCTACAATCGTGAAGCAGCAAAAGAAGTATTAGGAACAGATGATCCTGCTGAAGTGCAGAAATATGTTTCTGACTGGGATACATTTAATGCGACAGCAGAGAAGATGAAAGCTGCCGGATATCAGATGACTTCTTCCGCAAATGATACCTATCGTGTATATTCCAACAATGTTACTTCTAAATGGGTAGAAGATGGAAAAGTCAACATTGATGACAATATTATGAAATGGGTAGAAGACTCCAAGAAAATGGTGGATGCTGGAGAGACAGGTGTTCATGATATGTGGAGTGATGACTGGAGAAAAGGTTTCTTCCCGGAAGGTAAAGTATTTTGTTACTTTGGACCTGCATGGTTAGTAAACTTCTCTATGGCAGCTGATACAGAAGGTTCTATCGGATACGAAGGCGGCTGGGGAGCAGCTGAAGGCCCACAGGGATTTTTCTGGGGTGGTACATGGATTGCAGCAGCAACAGGTACAGATAACGTAGCAACAATCAGAGACATTATGCTTACAATGACAACAGATGAAGAGGTTATGAAAGAAATTGTTGTAGCGGATGATGATTTTGTAAACAATCAGATAGTAATGGAAGAAATGGCAGAGGATACAAGCTATTCCAGCAAGATTTTAGGTGGACAGAACCCACTTGAAATGTACTGCGCAGGTGTATATAGCCTTGATTTAAGCAATCTTTCTGCATACGACCAGGGATGTAACGAAGAATTCCAGAAAGCAATGAAGAACTACTTTGAAGATAATGCAACATTAGATGAGGCTCTTGATTTATTCTATAAAGGCATTACAGAGAAATATCCGGAACTTACATACTAAGTTAAAGTATCAGGTAATTATATTATTCCAGACAGAGTGGATTTGATTGTGAAAAAACGGCAATAGCATATAATGCTGATTTTTCACAATCTTCGAAGCTTTGATTTTAAATTATAATGCATGCAATATACCGGGATAAAGGAGGCACAGGCGTTATGAAGAAAAGTGGAGGAAAAGCGGTCAGATATAACAAATGGGGATACATTTTTTTAATTCCTTTTATCGTGGTATATGTCATATTCCAGCTCATTCCGTTGTTCAGTACCATTTATAACAGCTTTTTTGAAAATTATATGTCAGGGCTGACACAGGTTGGTCCGAAATTTGTAGGATTACAAAATTATGTGAAACTTTTTAAAGATGGGGATATTTGGATTTATGCAAAAAACACAATGATTTTATGGATTATGTGTTTTGTTCCGCAGATTTTTTTCTCATTACTGCTTGGAGCATGGTTTTCAGATGTCCGTCTGAAATTAAAGGGAAGCAGATTTTTTAAAACGGTTATTTATTTACCAAATTTAATTATGGCTTCTGCATTCTCCATGTTATTTTTTACATTATTTGCAGAAAGCGGTCCCATCAATTCATTACTGCTTCAATTGGGAATTATATCAGAACCGTATAAGTTTCTGTCAAATGTTGGAAGCACGAGGGGACTGATTGCACTTATGAACTGTCTAATGTGGTTTGGAAATACAACCATTCTTCTGATGGCAGGAATGATGGGAATTGATACATCATTATTTGAGGCAGCAGAAGTAGATGGTGCAACATCTACACAGGTATTCTTTAAAATTACACTGCCATTACTCCGGCCGATTTTAGTATATGTAATGATTACTTCTTTAATCGGTGGACTGCAGTTATTTGATGTTCCGCAGATTTTAACAAATGGTACAGGTAATCCGGTACGTTCTACAATGACATTAATCATGTTTTTAAATAACCACTTATACAGCAAGAACTATGGTATGGCAGGTGCGGTTTCCGTCGTATTGTTTATCATTACAGGTATTTTGAGTCTGGTTGTATTTAAAGTGACAGGAAACGATAAGAGAAAGGGGTAATCTGGCATGAGAAGAGAGGAAGTTAATAAAGGTCTTGGACTGCATGCAAGACGGTTTATAGCATATGTAGTATTAATTATAATATCTTTTTTCTGCCTGTTCTGGTTTTATGTATTATTCATTAATGCAACCAGGTCAAATGGTGAATTGCAGTCAGGATTTACCGCAATCCCGAGTACACATTTGCTTGACAACTGGAATAATCTGGTACATGGAACACTTCCGGTAGCATCCGGTCTGTTAAACAGCCTGATTGTTTCTGCTTTAAGCGCAGTATTAACCGTTTATTTTTCCACGATGACGGCGTATGCAATTCATGCTTATGATTTTAAACTGAAAAAATATATTTATGCATTTATTTTAGCTGTTATGATGATTCCAACACAGGTAACGGCACTGGGATTTATTAAACTTGTCCGTGGAATGAACCTTATGAATTCATTTGTACCGTTGATTATTCCGGCGGTTGCGGCACCGGTTACATTCTTTTATATGAAACAGTATATGGAGAGTACATTACCATTATCATTGATTGAGGCAGCACGTATTGATGGTTCCGGGGAATTTCGGACATTTAATGCAATTGTTCTTCCATTGATGAAGCCGGCAATTGCGGTTCAGGCGATTTTTGGATTTGTAAGCAGCTGGAATAATTATTTTACACCGGCATTGATTTTACAGAATGATAATAAAAAGACATTACCAATTCTGATTGCACAGCTTCGTGCAGCAGACTGGTTAAAGTTTGATATGGGTCAGGTTTATGTAATGATTGCATTCTCCATTTTCCCGGTTATTATTGTGTATTTATTTTTATCAAGATACATTGTACAGGGGGTCGCACTTGGAAGTGTGAAGGGTTAGGAAAAATCATATAAAAATAAAGAGCAGGAAATTCTTAAAAGATTTTAAGGGTTTCCTGTTTTTTTGGGTGGAAGAGATGCAATAAAGATGAAAATGTGGTACACTTGAAAAAAAAATTGGAGCGTGGGAAAATAATTTTTTCAGAAAATTGAGAAAATTAAAAATATTATCACACAGGCAGTGGAGTAGAAAATGGAAAAGAAAAGTCGGGAATTATTAGCCTCCCAGGTGGAAGAAGAGCTGATGGATTATATATTGCAGCATCCGGTGAAAATAGGAGAAAAAATACCGAATGAATTTGAATTAGCGGAATTGTTTGGCGTGGGGAGAAGTACAATTCGGGAAACGGTAAAAAGTCTTGTATCCAAGAGGGTTTTAGAAGTTCGCAGAGGTTCCGGAACATATGTAATCGGAACAAATCGTTTGGAGGATGATCCACTCGGTTTGTCCAAATTTACGGATAAGTTTGAACTGGCATTAGATTTATGCGATGTCAGATTGATGTTGGAACCAGAAATAGCAGTTTTGGCTTGTGAACATGCTACGGTGGAAGAAAAGGAAGAATTGAAAAGATTGTGTGATGAAGTTGAAAATTTGTATCTGGCAGGGGAAAATCATTTGCAAAAGGATGTTGAATTTCATACATGTATAGCAAGATGCAGTAAAAATAATGTAATTGAGAAATTAGTACCAATTATTCAATCTGCAGTTATCACATTTGTAAATATAACCCATCGTCAATTAAAGAATGAAACAATAGAAACCCATCGTGCAATTACAGATGCTATTTTGCAGGGCGATAGTGCAGGAGCAAAATATGCAATGATTATGCATCTGAATTATAATAGGCAGATGATTTTGAAGAAAAAGCAGGAGGCATTCGAAAAGGACGGAAGCAAATCAGAATAATGGAAGATAAAATAAAACATCAGATGATGATGGAATAGGTAATAAATGAAAGAAAAAAAGGAGTTTTTTACATGATGATTTATCCTGCAATTACCGCAGCTATTTTTACACTTGACTATTTCATAAAAAAGTATATCGACAAAAAATATAAGACAAAAGAAAAGCACCCGCGCCTTGGAGGAAAAGTTTATATCCAGAAATTTTATAACAATGGTGCTACCTTAAATCTTCTTGCAAAGCACCCGAAAGCGATGACCTGCATTCACAGTGCAGTGATGGTTTTCGTTGCAGTCGGTTATTATTTTATTATGCGCTTTAGCGGCAGACAGCTTACAAAAACAGGGCTTGCCATGTTAGCCGGTGGCGGGCTTAGTAATTTATATGACCGCTATACAAAGCATCATGTGGTGGATTATATCCGGTTTGGGGTTGGACCGAAATGGTTCCGGAAGATTATTTTTAACGTGTCCGATTTCTTTATTTTTATCGGCGCAGTGCTTGCGGTTATCGGAAGTGAAAGATAAATGGGAAGGATATGATTTTTCATTATGACAAAAGAACAGTATATCAAAATTACAGAGCCGCTTCGGAGCAATCCAGAGCGGGCAAAGCGCGTAACCAGTTTAAATCATGTGCTGACTGCACTTGTATTCTGCGTTTATCCGCTTTATCTTTTCATGCTTTTTACAGATAAAGATCCATGGCTTTGGCGGGCAATCCTTGTTCCGGCAGTCTCATTTGTAATACTTACAGTTGTAAGAAGGATAATTAATGCCCCAAGACCTTATGAAAAGTTTCAGATACCGCCGGTGCTTGAAAAGGACACAAAGGGAAAATCCTTTCCAAGCCGGCATGTATTTTCTGTTTTTATCATTGCAATGACTATATTTTATGAACATCCGGGTGCAGGGATATTGCTCGGTATTATGGGGGGCTGCCTTGGCGCCGTGCGGGTGTTTGCCGGAGTGCATGAGCCGAGGGATATTGTTGCAGGCGCAGTTTTTGGAATTGCCTGCGGAGTGGTGGGGTATTATGTGATTTAGCGCAGACTTACATTTGCGCATACTTTTTTCTATATTCCCGCGGTGTCTGCTCAAAGCGCTTTTTAAAGGAGCGGTTAAAATAGGAAAGATTATCAAACCCGACCTCAGCCGCAATATCTAAAATGGAGGAGTCGGAGGAAACTAAAAGCCTGGATGCCATGGTGAGCCGGTATTCATTGAGGTAATCAATGAAGGAGGTTCCCATGGTATTTTTAAAATATTTCATAAAATGGGACTGGCTTAAATGCACTTCTTTTGACACATCTTCAATCGTAATTTTTTCCATATAATTATTTTCCACAAATTTTAAAATCAGCTTCATTTTTTCTAAGGATTTATAGTCTTTTTTCGGAACATCAGTCGAGCTGCACTTGTTAAACAGGATAAAAAAGAGCATAAAAAGCTGGCTTTTGATAAAAAGCTGGTAAGCGGGCGGGGTGGTTTTGCAAATTTCATCGCTGGCGTCAATGCAGGTGGAAATTTCCTCATAAAAAGGAGCACCCGGTTCATAAAGTACCGGAACTGTGAGTGTTCCGTTCATAAGTGGGGAAAAATAGTCGGTGCTGCATGCATCGGTCTGCTTGGATAACAGGATTTGCGGGTGAAAAATAATATTTTCGTACTCCATGCTTTCCGCTTCATATTGTTCAATGGAATGGAGCTGTCCTGGAATAATCAGCGCAATCGTTCCGGCACGGACCGGATATCTGGTAAAGTCCACAGTAATAATACCGCGCCCTTTTTTGATATAAATGATTTCCATTTCGTCGTGCCAGTGGAGTGGGACGTAGGAAAAATCAAGTGGAATGGAGCACAGATAAGTGATATACGGAAACAGGGGATTTCCGTGGGATATTTTTTCGTGGTAATTTTCGTATTCGAGAATATTCATAAGTTAACTCCTTTTAAAATTATCAATTTTCTTCCAAAGTCAAAAAACGAGCAATCACAGCAATAATATGAATGTGCTAAAAAAGCGCACAAAAACGGCAACTTAAATTTGTTGATTTTACACAACTCCGGCGTTGGGACAAGTGATTGGTATTTATAATATGATAGGATTGTACCACTTTTGAATGAAATATTACAAGATTAAATTTCGTTTCGTGCATATAATGTAATCATAAAAATTCAGTTTTACGAAAAAACACGAAAACAACTGCGGCACAATAAGTCGGCAGACTATGTAATTAGATTTCGCCTACAGGCACACAAGAAAGGAGTAAATCATGAATTTACAGGAAATCGTAACAAAGAGAACAGGAAAAGAAATATCCCAGTGCAGCAATGAAGAACTTTACTTCTCATTACTTGAAATGACAAAAGGAATGGCAGAAGAAAAAGTAAGCAATGAGGGAAAAAGAAAATTATACTATATTTCAGCAGAGTTTTTGATTGGTAAATTATTATCCAACAACCTGATTAACCTTGGCATTTATGAGGATGTAAAAAAATTATTGGCAGAGAACGGCAAGAGCCTTGCAGAGGTGGAAGAGGTTGAGCCGGAACCGTCTTTGGGAAATGGCGGACTTGGACGTCTTGCAGCATGCTTCCTTGACTCTATCGCAACACTCGGCTTAAACGGTGACGGTGTTGGTTTAAATTATCACTACGGATTATTCAAACAGGTATTTGAGAACAATCTCCAGAATGAAACACCAAACCCATGGATTGAAAAAGAAAGCTGGTTAACAAAGACAGACAGAGCTTATACAGTTCAGTTTGGCGGTTTCAATTTACAGTCAAGAATGTATGATATTGATGTATTAGGATATAACAACCGTACTACAAAGCTTCATTTATTTGATGTAGAGACTGTAGATGAAAGCCTGGTTGGAGAAGGAATTGATTTTGATAAGGAAGATATCAAAAAGAACCTTACTTTATTCTTATATCCGGATGATTCCGATGATAAAGGACGTATTCTCCGTGTTTACCAGCAGTATTTTATGGTAAGCAATGCAGCAAGATTAATCATTGATGAGACATTAGAGAGAGGCGGAGACTTACACAAATTAAATGAATATGCAGTTGTCCAGATTAACGATACACATCCAAGTATGGTAATTCCGGAATTAATCCGTTTATTAATGGAGCGCGGAATTTTAATGGACGAGGCAATTGACATTGTATCCAAAACATGCGCTTACACAAACCATACAATTTTAGCAGAAGCTCTGGAAAAATGGCCAATTCATTTCTTAGAGAAAGCCGTTCCACAGTTAATGCCTATTATTTACGAATTAAACAGCCGTGTTGTGAAAAAATTTGATGATAAATCCGTTGCAATCATTGATGATGAAAGACGTGTTCATATGGCACATATGGATATTCATTATGGATACAGCATCAATGGTGTTGCATACCTTCACACAGAGATTTTGAAAAACTCCGAGCTGAATAACTTCTATAAAATTTATCCGGAGAAATTCAATAATAAGACAAACGGTATTACCTTCCGCCGCTGGTTATTACACTGTGACCCGGAACTTACTGCTTTATTTGAAGAGTTAATTGGAGACGGATTTAAAAAAGATGCAACAGAACTTGAAAAATTAGGTGCATTTTTAAATGATGAAGCTGTTTTACAGAAAATTCTTGATGTGAAGGCAGCAAAGAAAGCAGAATTAAAAGATTATCTCGCAAAAACACAGGGTATCGAGTTAAATGAGAACTCTATTTATGATATCCAGATTAAGAGACTGCATGAGTATAAGAGACAGCAGATGAATGCATTATATGTCATTCACAAATATTTTGAGATTAAAGCAGGCAAAAAACCAGCCCGTCCAATCACTGTAATTTTTGGTGCAAAGGCAGCTCCGGCTTATGTTATTGCAAAAGACATTATCCATCTTATTCTCTGCTTACAGGAGTTAATCAGCAAAGACCCTGAAGTTTCTCCATACTTAAAAGTTGTTATGGTAGAAAACTACAACGTAACACTCGCTGAAAAATTAATTCCGGCAGCAGATATTCATGAGCAGATTTCCCTTGCTTCCAAAGAAGCATCCGGAACTTCTAACATGAAATTTATGTTAAACGGTGCAGTAGCCATTGGTACAATGGACGGAGCAAACGTTGAGATGCATCAGTTTGTCGGGGATGACAATATCTACATCTTTGGTGAGTCCTCCGAAGCAGTCATTGAGCATTATGCAAAAGCAGATTATGTTTCCAGAAGCTACTATGACAATGACGAGAACATCAGACGTGCAATTGATTTCATCGTAAGTGATGAGATGATGGCAGTTGGCTGCAGAGAAAACTTAGAGCGCCTTTACAACGAATTATTAAACAAAGACTGGTTCATGACATTACCGGATTTCGAAGAATACGTTGCAGCAAAAGAGAGAATTTTTGCAGACTATGAAGACCGTATGGCCTGGGCAAAGAAAATGCTTGTTAACATGAGCCAGGCAGGATTTTTCTCATCTGACAGAACCATTGCACAGTACAATGAGGATATCTGGCATCTGTAAAATCAGCAGAAAAACATATTCTGTTTTGTGGCGTAAGAAAGTGATATAAGCAACAAAGGTTTAATTTTATAATAGCTATAAACATGATACAGGGGAGTATATGATATAGAAGAAAAGCGGGTGCTTTGCAGAAAAATTTTGCAAAGCACCCGTTGCTTTTGCACCCGTTGCTTTTGCACCCGTTGCTTTTGCACTCGTTGCTTTTGCACCCGTTGCTTTTTTTTATGCCATATGGCAGGAAAAAGAGGTAATGCATTCTTAAAATAAAAAAAACACTGATTTTAAACAAAAAATGTCATTAAAAAATTTTGACATAGAGATAAGTGCGTGATAATCTGATAGGAGAAAAGGGAAAGACAGAATTGAGGAATAATTTTCATGAAAAGAAAGCAATTAACATATATAGCAGCCATTACACTATTAAGCCTTGGCCTTCTCGCCGGCTGCAGCAATGAACGCAAGGAGAACCAGACGGCATATCGCCAGATTGGAATTAACGATATGGAGAATGGGGATTATGAAGGGGCGGTCACTGCATTTGATAACGCACTTGCACAGTGCATCGGCAAAATTGGCGAAAATGAGATGGACATCTGTTATTACAAGGCAGCCGCCCAGTATGCAGGAGGAGATACAGA